>JABSOG010000020.1 GCA_013216025.1 Algicola sp.
TAAAGGGCTAGACCGAAATGGTGAAGAATTTACCCTCGTTGGCGAAGAGTTGTTGTCGGTGTGCATTCAACATGAAATCGATCACCTCGACGGCAAATTGTTTGTTGACTACCTGTCGCCACTCAAACGCAACCGCATTCGCAAGAAGCTTGAAAAAGAAGCCAAGGCTGAGGCTAAACGTGCCGGTTAGGCACTTTTAACTCTTTAACTAAGGTAACTCTTACAAGCTCTTTACAGCTCTTTATAAGGTAATAATGTCGACTCCCCTGAAAATAATTTTTGCTGGCACACCTGAGTTTGCCGCCAGCCACTTGCAGGTGCTGATTGACTCAGAGCATCAAGTGATTGCGGTTTACACCAAGCAAGACAGCCCGGCAGGTCGGGGTAAAAAGCTCCAGGCCAGTGCCGTTAAGCAGTTGGCACTTGAGCATGACATTGCGGTGTATCAACCCAAATCATTGAAAAAGCAACCAGCCCAACAAGAATTGGCTGAACTGGGTGCTGACTTGATGGTGGTGGTGGCTTACGGTTTGATATTGCCACAAGTGGCGCTTGATACGCCACGTTTAGGCTGTATTAATGTGCACGGCTCTATTTTGCCGCGCTGGCGTGGTGCCGCACCGTTCCAACGTGCCATTTGGGCTGGTGACAGCGAGACCGGCGTGACCATTATGCAAATGAATATTGGCTTGGATACTGGCGATATTCTCAGCGTCGAAAAATGCCCCATTGAAGCGGATGAAACCAGCAGCTCTTTGTATTACAAAATTGCACAAACAGGCCCGTTGGCGCTGATCAAGGCGGTTGATAATATCGCTGCTGGCAATATCAATCCGCAAAAGCAGGATGATGAGCAGGCGACCTACGCCAAAAAGCTGTCAAAAGAAGAAGCTTTGATGGACTGGCAGTTAAGTGCAACTGAACTCGAACGTTGTGTCAGAGCCTTTAACCCTTGGCCGGTGAGCTATATTGTTGTTAATGACAACGGTAAACCCCGTAACGTTAAAATTTGGCAAGCCCATGTTGCAGATGAAACGACAGACGCCCAACCGGGCACGGTGATAGCGGCCAATAAACGTGGCATCAGAATTGCCACCGCTGACAATCAAGTGCTCACGCTGACTTCTTTGCAACCACCGGGTAAAAAACCGATGGCCGCTGTGGACTTTATTAATGCCAGAGTCGGTTGGTTCAGTGAAGGCGCTGTTGTTGGTATTGGTGTTGTGGCTGGTGTCGGCTGTGATATTGGCTCTGATACTGCTCTTGATAGGACAAGTGATGCACAAAAAGGACTCAAATGATCCGCGCGACTACAAGTAAACAAACAGGAAACGTTCGCGCTCAAGCCGCGAACTGTATTTTTCAGGTCGTTGATAAAGGCCGTTCGTTGTCTGACGTTTTGCCTCAGGCTCAGCTAGCACTCGAAAATCCCAAGGACAAAGCGCTGTTGCAAACCATGTGTTATGGCGTTTTGCGTTGGCTGCCCAAGCTCGATTTTTGTTGTTCGCGATTATTAGAAAAGCCGCTTAAGGGTAAGCAACGCCCCTTCACGTTTTTGCTGTATGTTGGTTTTTATCAATTGCTTGAGATGCGAATACCGCCTCATGCGGCGATATCTGAAACTGTAGAAGCCGCTCTTGCCATGAAAGCCTTAGGATTGAAAGGCTTGATTAATGGCGTATTAAGAAACTTTCAGCGCCAGCAAGACGATTTAATTGCCGCCGCCGAAAAAGTCGATAGTTGCCGTTATGGTCACCCTAATTGGTTTATCAAGCAGGTTAAAGAGCATTATCCCGACCATTGGCAGAGTATTCTTGAAGCCAATCAAAAGCAGGCTCCCATGTGGATAAGGGTCAATCAACAACAATTCTCTTGCTTTGATTATTTGGCTCAAATGGCTGAAGTTGAGATCACTGGCACCGAACACGACACGCTAGATCAGGCGATAAAACTCGACAAACCGGTTGATGTATTCAAGCTGCCGGGTTTCGAAGAGGGCAGTTGCGCCGTGCAGGATGGCGCCGCCCAGTTTGCTGCGCAGTTGATGGATGTACAGCCAGGCGATAACGTGCTCGATGCCTGCGCCGCACCCGGTGGTAAAACTTGTCACATGTTAGAAATTCAAAGCGAATTGGCCGCCATGACGGCGATCGACAGTGATGCTAATCGGTTGACGAAAGTACAAGAAAATCTCACTCGATTACAATTAACGGCTAAATTGATAGCGGCAGACGCCGGGGACTTGGACAGCTGGTGGGATGGGGAATTGTTTGACCGGATATTGCTCGATGCACCGTGCTCTGCAACCGGGGTTATTCGCCGTCATCCTGATATTAAGTGGTTAAGACGCGCTGAAGACATCAACCAACTTGCTGATATTCAGCAACAGATTTTAAACCGTTTGTGGTCGACGCTCAAACCTGGCGGTACTTTGGTTTATGCAACATGCAGTGTGTTGCCCGAGGAAAACAAACAACAAATGATCCGCTTTTTAAGCACTTGCCCTGATGCCCAACTCGAACCGATTCACCATGATACTCCAGAAAATCCCGGCTGGCAGTTATTGCCTGGGATAAATGACATGGATGGATTCTATTATTGCCGGTTGTTAAAATTGGGAGCGACTTAATCATGAAAATCATCATACTCGGTGCCGGGCAGGTTGGGGCAACCTTGGCTGAAAACCTTGTTGGTGAGCAAAACGAGATCACCTTGGTTGATTTGGACGCCACCCGTATCAGCGAATTGCAAGACAAATACGATTTGCAGGTGGTTCACGGCCACGCTGCGCACCCTGACACCCTGTTAAAAGCCGGTGCTGAAGATGCCGATATGGTGATCGCGGTAACTAGCAGTGATGAAGTCAACATTGTGGCCTGTCAGGTCACCTATAGTATTTACAATACCCCGGTTAAAATCGCCCGAATCCGCTCAGCTGAGTATTTGCGTTATAAAGAAAAATTGTTTCACCACCATGATATGCCGGTTGATCATTTTATCGCACCTGAGCAACTGGTGACTCAATACATTCGCCGCCTGATTAACTACCCCGGCGCATTGCAGGTATTAGAATTTGCCCAGGGTAAAGTCTCTTTGGTGGCCGTAAAAGCCTATTATGGTGGTTTGCTGGTAGGACACGCATTATCGACGTTAAAAGAACACATGCCCAACATCGACACCCGAGTGGCGGCGATTTACCGTCAGGGTCGTCCAATTAAACCGCTGGGTACTACGGTAATTGAAGCTGATGACGAGGTGTTTTTTGTCGCGGCAACTAAACACATTCGGGCGGTAATGAGTGAACTACAAAAACTTGAGCATTCGTATCGTAAATTCATGATTGCTGGCGGCGGTAATATCGGTGCCGGATTGGCACGCTCGCTTGACCGTTCACACAGTTTAAAATTGATAGAGCGGGATCCGGCAAGGGCCGCATATTTGTCGGAAACTCTGGATAATGCCACTGTTTTTTGTGGTGACGCGTCAGATCACGAATTATTGTCAGAAGAACATATCGATCAGGTGGACGTTTTTATTGCGGTCACCAACGACGACGAAGCCAACATCATGTCGGCGATGCTAGCCAAACGCATGGGCGCAAAAAAGACCATGGTATTGATCCAGCGAAGTGCCTATGTTGACTTGGTGCAGGGCGGCGAAATCGATATTGCCATCTCGCCTCAACAAGCGACAATTTCGGCCTTGCTGACCCACGTCAGGCGAGGAGACATCGTTAACGTATATTCACTGCGTAAAGGCGCGGCAGAGGCGATTGAAGCGGTTGCTCATGGCGACCAGTCCACCTCAAAAGTGGTGGGTCGTTCAATCCGCGAAATAAAATTGCCACCGGGCACAACTATCGGCGCAATCGTGCGTCAAGATGAAGCCATCATCGCCCACGACAGCACCATCATCGAATCCAACGACCACGTTATTTTGTTTTTGATTAACAAGAAGTACATCACTGAGGTGGAGAAACTGTTCCAAGTTTCTGCTATTTTTATCTGATTCTTTGTAATTATTCAGCTTGTGGATAAATAATGGTAGGAGCGAGCTCCAGCTCGCGATTTGTGCCGAAGGCACAATATGTTTGAAATGGCTGCGCCATTTATCGCGAGCTGGAGCTCCCTCCTACATTGTTAGGTGCACATAACCAACAAATACGCAGTTTTATCCGTAAAACCAATTGACTTTAAGCCTTAAGACCGCCAGAAAGTCGGCGTAAACAGCACCAGCAAAGTAAAGATCTCAAGTCGTCCAAATACCATCGCCACCACACAAATCCACTTGGCGGCATCGGAGATCTCGCCGTAATGTGCTGCGACCTCGCCCAAACCTGGACCGAGGTTATTTATACTGGCAGCCGTTGCCGAAAAGGCCGTCACATTGTCAAGCCCGGTACTCATTAGCATCAGCATGATGATCACAAACACCAACGTATAAGCCGAAAAGAAACCCCATATGGCTTCGACAATACGGTCGGGTACGGCTTTTTTGCCCAGTTTAATGGTATAAACTGCCCGGGGGTGGACCAGTCGGTTTAGTTCGCGGATCCCTTGCAAGAATAACAGATAGATCCGCACTACTTTCATGCCACCACCGGTAGAACCCGCACAACCGCCGATAAAGCTAGAAAAAACCAGTAAAATAGGCAAAAACAGCGGCCATTGCGAAAAATCATCGGTGGTAAATCCTGCGGTGGTACTCATCGACACCGCATGGAATAAGGCCTGATTGAACGAATCGTCGCTGTTCATGTAGGTTTCGGTTTTGAGTAGCACCAAAAAGCAAGTCAGGGCCACAGCGACTTGAACAATCAAGAACACTTTGAATTCAGGATCGCGCAGGTAGCTTTTGATACTGCGATTTCTCACCGCCGCGTAATGAAGCGAAAAGTTAATCCCTGAAATGATAAGAAAGACAATACACACACTGTTAATCAGCGAGTTATTGAAATAACCCATCGACAAGTCGTGATTAGAAAACCCGCCAATCGCCACGGTAGAAAACGAGTGCAGCAGGGCATCAAAACTGTCCATACCCGCAGCCCAATAGGCTAAGGCGCAAGTGACGGTGAGCGTGACATAGATGTACCAAAGGTGTTTGGCGGTATCAGCAATTCGTGGGGTCATTTTGCTTTCTTTGACCGGTCCTGGTGTCTCGGCCCGGTACAGCTGCATTCCCCCAACGCCCAGCATTGGCAGTATGGCCACTGCCAATACGATGATCCCCATGCCGCCAAGCCATTGCAGTTGCTGACGGTAATATTGTACAGCTTTGGGGAGGTCGTCAAGGCCAGTCATGATGGTCGCACCGGTGGTGGTCAGGCCCGAAAAAGATTCAAAAATCGAATCGGCTAAGCTTAAATTGGGTTGGTCCATAATATAGAAGGGCAGAGCACCGACACTACCCAGTACCACCCAAAAGGCCACCACAATGATGAATCCTTCACGGGCTTTAAGGTCGTTTTTATGCTCGCGATAGGTATACCAGAAGAACATACCCCCGAATAAGGTCAAAAAGAACGAGGCAACAAATGCGGTACCGCCACCATCTTTGTATAACAAGGCCACCACGGCGGGTGGGATCATGGATACGCTGAAAATGGAAACTAGGATCCCCAGTATTCTGACTATGGTTTTATATTGCATGGCTTAACGGCATATTGTTTTTTTCTCGCGGCATAGACTACCGAATCTTGTCAGGAAAACCAGTGTTTTATCATGTTAATGCTGATTTTTAGTTGTTGTATGCCAGTATAGGCTTGTATTGTCCAAATTGTTTGGATTCACAGTTGGTTACATTCAATAATGGCTCTGGGCTGTCCAATTGTTAGCCACGCAAGTAGTATGCACGAATGTCTTACAAAAATCGGGGTTATTTGGGTGATGAGAAAGTGGATATCTGCGGCAGCATTGTTGTTATCTTTTACTGTTGGTGCGCAAGGCGACCAGCCTGTTGATAAGAGCGTAGAAAAGAGTGTAGATAAAAGTGTAGACGTATCTGCACAAAAATATGTCAAGCTAGTGCTTGCGCTCGGTCAACACGACAGCGGTTATGTTGATGCCTATTATGGCCCCAAGCAGTGGCAAAAAGACATTGAAGCGTTGGGCCTGAGCAAAAAGCAGATCATCAATAAGGCGCAGCACCTGAGAATGCAGTTGCCTGATATCAAAACAGTGAAAGATGAGATGGATAGGCTCAGAGTTCATTACCTGAAAAAACAACTCGGTTCACTGATTGCCCACTCCAAGGCACTGGCTGGTATAGAAAAACTGGATTTTGATCAACAAAGTCGTGCCCTGTATGACACGCAAGCACCACACCACAAGCTCGAAGAGTTTGACGCTGCACTGGCCGACATGGCAAAAATGCTGCCCGGCGAAGGTCCATTGTACCAACGGGTAGACAAATTCAATCGCCAATTCGAGATCCCCAAAGACAAGCTGCCAGCGATATTTGCCCGCGCCATCAAAGAATGCCGTGACCGCACCAAAGTATTTGTCAAACTGCTCGAAAACGAAAATTTCGATCTTGAGTATGTTAAAGACAAACCCTGGGGTGGTTACAACTGGTATAAAGGCAACGCTCACAGCCTGATCCAAGTGAATACTGATTTCCCAATCGCGCTGTCACGCGCTGTTGCACTGGGTTGTCACGAAGGTTATCCGGGTCACCATGCCTACAATGCTTTGCTTGAAGATAATCTGGTTAAAAAACGCGGCTGGGTCGAATACTCGGTTTACCCACTTTACAGCCCACAATCGCTGATTGCCGAGGGGAGCGCCAACTATGGTATTGATATGGCTTTTCCGGGTAATGAAAAAGCCGAATTCGAGAAAAACGTGTTGTTTCCAATGGCTGGTATCGACCCCGCACTGTCAGCAACATACCAAAAGTACGCCAAACTGGCAGCCAAACTCGGTTATGCCAGCAACGAAATCGCCCGGTCGTATATCAATGGCGAGATCAACAAAGAACAAGCCATTGTTTTGACCCAAAAATACCGTATGTCGACTCGTGCCAAGGCCGAAAAGTCGATCAGTTTTGTCGATGCCTACGGTGCTTATGTGATCAACTACAACTGGGGCCGAGATATGGTCAAAGCGTATGTTGAAAAGGCAACCAGTAACGAAGAGCGCTGGAAACGATTCTCGCGGTTGCTGTCTTCACCGAGGATACCTTCTTCGCTGAATTGGTAAAATATCGTGAGGTTAGACATGAGGTTAGAGACGGTTGTGCATGACGGGTTACGTCGACGCCTTAAATGCATTGGTATACCCGTTAATGCGGTGGCTTCGATGTCTCTAACCCCCTGAAATAAGGTATCCACGGCTGCAAAGGGCAAAAATATTTCGTTGGCGGGTGCTTAAGCCCTCTCTTGTAAACCCCCCAACCTTACTCTATGATCTGTTGGGCCAACGTCAAGATGGATACCCATTTTACGTCGGCAAACCTCACAAACAGAAAATGGAGAGATTACCAGGATGAAACTAATCCGTACCGCCCTTATTACTTGCGCTGTGACCAGTGCTTTAGCCTTAACTGCCTGTTCAGGCCCCGACAAGGCAGTGGTTAATCAAGACAAACCCGCCGGACAACTCAAACACGTTGTTAAAGAAAGTAAACTCTATTCTAAATTACCGGACGACACGCTGGCTTATGTTCGTGTTCCCAACATTTATTCTCTAACCACCACCAAAGACAATGCACTGCGCGATGCGTTAGGCAGTGAAGCCAATGTGGCACAAATGGAAAAGCTGCGTGAGGCCATCAATAAAAACGTGTTGGGCGAGATTGGTATGCCATTTAAACCGGTAACCGATTTGTTGCTTGAACACTTGCGTTCTCCACTTGAGTTGGCCTTGGTGCCGAACAAGATTAAAGGTGCCTCGGTGGCCATGCCAACGCTGATGTTGCAAGGCACTTTTGATTTTGCCGATGGGGCGGAGTTTCAAGCGGCTTTGACTGGTATTGGTCAGCTGTTGCCGATGTTGCAAATGACGCCAGACCCGGCAGATAACAGTAAAGGCAACATCAGTGTTGGTCCGGTAAATATTATTTATCGTTATGATGTATCAACTAAACATCTCCAAATGGCCGGCGGTATGGGATTTTCCGACAAGCATATGGCTGATTTTGTTGCCTTGTTTGAAGACAACGCCAACAATGCCAATAACCCGATGCAAGCGATGGAAGCTCAGGTAGACAGCAGTCACAAAGGACTATTTGTGTGGGCATCAGTGTCGACAGTGCTAGAAAAATATAGTCATATGATCCCGCCGCCAGTAATGAATATGGCCACTCAATATGGCGTTGATGGTTTCAATGCTATTGCCATAGGCAGCGGTACTGCCGATAAAAAAGGTCGAACCAAGATTATTCTCGATGGTGCAAAACAAGGGGCTTTGGCGGTATTGCCTACAGTAGATAACAACTTGGCCTTCAGCACGGTGGGCGAACCCTTTGGTTTGCTGACTGTATCCTCACCATCGGGCAGTGAGTTAAAAACCATGGTTGAGAATATGGCCAAATTGAGCGGCGAATCCGCCTTCAACTTTGAAAAGATGGAAAAAGGCGCTGAAGAAGCGATTGGTATCACAGTGACAGGATTGCTCGACAGTCTTGGGCCAGATCATTCAATCTTTGCAGATCAAATTGGCGAGTTTATGGCAGTGCGTATTCGCGACAAAGTCAAATTCGACGCAATGCTCAAAACCATGGCACAAAAGCATCAATGGCAGCAAAAGCAAACAGCAATGGGTAAGGTTAAAGTCAACGAGCTGATCATGCCTTCGATGGTGGATGAAAGTGATGTTGGCGATATGAAAGAGTTACCTGAGTTGGTACGCAAGTTTTTGCTTAACAGCAAGTCACGGATATATTACTTGGTTGAAGGGGATTATTTAATTCTTGGTCAGGTGCCGCAATTGTTGGTTGATAGAGCGAACAACGAAGACAGAGTGCCGGTCAAAAAATGGTTGAAAGAGAGTGTTCATCAAGATTTCTCTGGTACTTTGATAGGCGCTGTTGGTGAGTTTGAACAAAGCCCACGTAAGCTCTATTATGCCTATTTGAGTTTTATGAAGATGCTTAGCGACGTCATTGAAGCGGATATTGACCTGTATGCCTTCCCTTCAGCCAGTGACCTGACGTTGCCTGCAACCGGTTCGTATGGCTTTCAAATTGACTCTACAAACAATCAGTTTGCTATTGAGCTAGTTTATGAAGTGAATCCTTTGGAAGTGGTTGTTCATGCGCCTATGTTGGCGGTTGCAGGCGTTGGTATCGCTGCGGCAGTTGCTGTTCCTGCTTATCAAAGCTATACCGATAGAGCGAGTTTCAGTGAGGTGATTTCAGCCACCGCAGCGGCCAAAACAGCGGCAGAAGTATGCGGTCAGATAAAAGGTTCGTTTGCCGTGGCAGATTGCCCTTCACTGGCTACTGAGGCATTCGTCACATCGCCGGGGATCTCCTTTACGGTATTTAGGAATAGCGACACAAATATCGTGTTCAAGGCACAGCGCGACTCGGATAATGCGATGTATGAGATCAACGGCACCCTTGCCGATGGTTTGGTGACTTGGAGCAAAGTCTGCCAGCCAGCGGAAAACTGCATGTAACGTTATAAAACCTTAATATCGTAAAAAGCGATTAAACCAATCGGTATTAATCGTTAGATTCGAACATGTAAATGATTGATAATGGCTTCATCTTAAAGGGGCAACAAGCTCCAACCTTTATCAATCATTTGGAGTAAGTCATGTTCGAATCTAAAGCCGGTCAAAAAGTCCCTTCAGTTGTCTTCCCTATTCGTCAAAACGATGAATGGGTCAATCGTTCTACCGATGATATTTTTAATGGCAAAACCGTTGTGGTTTTCTCATTGCCGGGCGCTTTCACGCCAACTTGTTCTTCAACTCACTTGCCACGTTACAACGAATTGGCACAAACCTTTAAAGACAACGGTGTTGACGAGATTGTTTGTGTGTCGGTCAACGATACGTTTGTCATGAATGCTTGGGCAGGGCACCAAGAAGCCGAAAATGTCACTTTAATCCCTGATGGCAATGGTACTTTTACCGATGGCATGGGTTTGTTGGTCGACAAAGGCGACATTGGTTTTGGCAAGCGCAGCTGGCGCTATGCAATGCTGGTTAAAGACGGCGTTGTTGACAAAATGTTCATCGAACCTAACAAGCCGGGCGACCCGTTTGAAGTGTCTGACGCCGATACCATGCTAGATTACATCAACCCCAATGCCGTAAAACCACAGGCCGTCTCTTTGTTCACCAAACCTGGCTGCCCTTATTGCGCCAAAGCCAAAGCATTGCTCGGCGAAAAAGGGTTAGTGTTTGACGAAATCGTATTGGGCATTGATGCCACTTTGACTTCGTTAAAAGCCATCACTGGTGCCGACACTGTACCGCAGGTTTATATCGGTGGCGAACGCATTGGCGGATCTGAAGAACTGGTTAGCTATTTCGCCGGATAAATACCAAATCCATTAAAAAACTGGTCATTTTGCTGGTTAAAATAAGCATTAGCTGCGTTATTAATCTTGTTATTAGTGTAACTAGTAACTGTGATTAATGCCTTGCTACTGCTTATTTTCCCTGCCCAAAATCAGACCAGTTATTTAATCTCATTGGTATAATCTATTCATTTCAACCTGACAGGCTGATTTTTACATCAATTTGGTTTAGGGTGAATGTTCTTTCACCCCAAGCCAAAGGAAATCTGTAATGAAGTATGTTTCGGTTTTGTTATTGGCAGCACTGTGCTGCCTCAACCCGGCACTTGCTGCCGACAAACATTCAGCACCCCATGCAAAAACAAACGTAAAACCCCCCACCGAACAAGATCAAAAAGAAGTCAAACGCATAGCTGTGGGATATTTAATCGCCCTGCAACAACTCAAACCTGACCTGATGGCTGAGGTGATGTCACCAGAGCTGAACAAGCAAACCTCGTTTATCAACCGAGAAAATGGCAAAACAGTCATCCGGCCCACCACCTATGAACAAATGCTTGAGTTTGCCAAAACGTGGAATGCTAAAGGTGACAAGTTCCCGAAAGATCCCAGTAACCGAGTGACTATTCTGGATATGCAAGGCACCATGGCATCGGTAAAGCTCGAATCTGACCGTTGGTATGAATACCTTCATTTGGCCAAAATCGACGGTCAATGGAAAATCCTCAATTTGTACTGGCAGAATCATCCTGATCGAAAGCGTTGATATTTGACACGGGCGAGGTAAACCTCGCTCTATTTTTATTCTCCGTTCGCTTCAAACCTACCAGTTAAACCAAACCCACAAATGGAATATCCCCCGAGTATTGCCGTTAAATGCCCTGTAATGTACATATACCAAATCCATTAAAGAACTGGTCATTTTGCTGGTTAAAATAAGCATTAGCTACGTTATTAATCTTGTCATTAGTGTAACTAGTGACTGCGATTAATGCCTTGCTATTGCTTATTTTTCCTGCCCAAAATTCGACCAGTTATTTAATCTCATTGGTATTTTTTAAGCATTACCAAAGGGGTAAACATGCAATTTTTAGCGAAAAACGAACAAGAATGGCCAATCAATCAGCCCTTTTGGTGGCGTGTGGCCATTATGGTCTCAATTTGTTTGGTTTTACTGCTGAGCGGCATGTGGTATTTCGCCGATTCTCAATATAACCCCAACGTTAATCAGTTGATTTCAACCCATTCTGCCGAGGCTGGTTTGGTGGTTAAACTTAAAGAAGCCGATCAGTTTAAGCAGGGAATAAAAAACTTCATACCGACTGGAATATTCGTTCAGTCCCTAAGTTTCAACAATGCGACTGACGTTAATATTACCGGATATGTCTGGCAAAAGTATCATCACACCGAAAAACTGGCGGAGCCCCAGGCCCAGCCCGGGTTCATTTTTCCAGAGGCGGTGGATTCGGGCAGTAATATCAAACCCAAATTGATTTATGAACATTCGGTGGGAGAATTTGTTACCTACGGCTGGTATTTTGAAACGACCTTGCGCCAAGAATTCGATTACAGCAAATATCCGCTCGATCACAAAACCGTGTGGATCAGAATATGGTCATCAAATTTCCAACGCACCCATTACCTGTTGCCTGCGCTAGATGATTACCTGTCAACTAGTCCGGGGGCGGCTTTTGGACTGGACAAAAAAATCGTGTTGGGCAGCTGGGATATCAACGAAACTTTTTATGATTACAAGATCACCGAATACGATACCAATTTTGGTCTTGATCAAGGTTCGACCCATTATGCCTACCCTGAGCTGTATTTTAACATCGTTTTAAAACGCAAATTCCTTAACTCCTTTATCGTTGAAGTGGTGCCCTTGTTGACAGTCGCGGCGCTGATGTTCTCGCTGTTAATGACCATCAGTCGCGACCCCGAACAACAGGAGAAAATGGGTTTTAACGTCAACGAGGTGATCGGTGTCATCTCTGCGCTATTTTTTGTGGTGATGTTGTCTCACATTCATATCAGAGAGCAGTTTTCGTCCCAAGGGGTGGTTTATATCGAATCCTTTTTTCTGATCATGTATCTGACGATGATAGTGATCCTCTGCAATACCTTTGTTTTTTTGGCCAGTAAAAATGTCAATGTTATCTCGATAGGCGACAACTTTGTGATGAAAGTGACATTTTGGCCAGTATTGCTGTCATTTATGACCATCGCCACTTATGCGTTTTTGTTTTAGCACTGACATCAAGGAGAAATCTCATGCTCAAACTGAAGAAAGCCTACAGAAACCTCGATTTAAAGAAAAAACTGATCGTCAGCACCAGCAGTTTTATCGTTTGCTGCGTGTTGGCCACCAGTACCTACCTGTATCAGCTGGCAGAGCAGAATCAAACGCAGTTGACCTACAGCCAGCTTAAGTCGAGTCGGGAGTCGAAGTCGCGGCAAATCGAAAATTACTTTCAACGGGTCAGAAGCCAGGTCGTTACCCTGTCGGATAACCTGATGACCATCGAAGCCATGGAGGCATTTTCGTTGGCTTTTAACGACCTCAAAAAGGGTGAATTGAAGGCACCAGATACCACAAATCATCAAGACGCGCTTTATCGTTATTATAAAGAGGAATATCAAACCCGGGTTCGGGGACTCGATAGCGCTGAAGACTTGATACCCGGCGGCAAAGTAGGGCAGTACCTGCAATATCACTATATCGCCGATAATCAATATCCCACCAAAAGCAAAGAGAAACTCGACTTTGCCGATGATGGCAGCAGCTACAGTCAAACGCACAAAAAGTATCATGGAAGATTCAGGGATTACCTCAGTGCGTTTGGTTATTACGACATTTTTTTGGTGGATGCTCAAAGCGGCGACATTGTTTACAGTGTCTACAAAGAAATTGACTATGCCAGCAACCTGATTAATGGCCCCTACAAAGACAGCAATATTGGGCGCTTGTTTCGTGAAGCCCGATTGGCCAGCGAACCCGGTTTTGTCAAATTGGTTGATTATAAACCCTATCGCCCTTCATATGGCGATGTGGCTTCCTTCATTGCCAGCCCGATATTTGATCAGGGTAGAAATATAGGTGTATTGATTTTTCAAATGCCCATCGTAGAGATTAATGCCATCATGACCGGCTCAGAAAACTGGTATTTGGATGGTCTGGGCAAAACCGGTGAGACTGTGATTATTGGCAGCGATGGTCGTTTACGCAGTCAATCGCGTTTTGTGATTGAAGGGGGTAAAACTTTCCTTAAGCAGCTTCAACTAGACCCCGCACTGGGTTTTGACGCGGCCAATGAACGCTACGACAGCGAGAATTTGATGATGTTGCCGGTCGATATCAAGCAGATGGTTATCGCCGATAATTTTATCAAGGGCGAAAAACTGCTCATTGATTATCGGCATGAACAAGTGTTTGCCGCTTTCACCCCTTTGGCCATTGCTGATGTGAATTGGCAGTTTTTGACCAAAATTGACAGTAAAGAAGCGCACGCCTTTTTGCAGCAACTGATCAACAAAAACGCACTTTATTGCCTGATTTTCGCCTTGTTGCTGGTGCCTTTTATCTACCTGTTTGCCATTTCAATCAGCATCCCGTTGAATAACCTCAGTATCCTCAGCCAGTCGATGTCGGGTGAGCCTCTGACTGATGGTTTTCACTACGCATCAAACAATGTGATTGGCCAATTGTCGGTTCATATCAACGACAATATCAGACTGTTGGCAGATCAAAAAGATCAAATAAAGCAGTTGACGAATGACAATGCCGCAGCCAAACAACGTCTTGAACGGCGGATTGACACTGTAGTGCGACAGCAAATTCAACAGCAGCAATCATCGTCTGCCTTGCTCAGTGAGGGTTTATCGATTGAATCGACGTTGCCGACATTACAAAGTCACCATCGATTTTTAAAGCGCAGTATCACCAACCTCGGTTGCAGTATTGAATTAATGAGGCCAATGGAAGCATCGCTTTATGAGATCACCACCCAGTTAACCCGGTTGTCTACCGATCAATCGCTTTGGCAGGCGGATGAAATAGACGCCACCGTGCTGAAAAAACAACATTATCTTAAAGAAATTTTTGAACAATTGACCCAACTCAGCACCATCGTCAGTAGCGATTGTTTAAAACTTAATGAAATGATGAACTTGGATTATCGGCAGTGCGAAACCAAGGCAGAACAGGTGCAAGCGTTGCAAGCGGCACTACAGCAGCAGCTAACGGTTTATAACGAACGCGTGGCTGCGCATCAGGCAGGCTGCGAAAATAACCGAATTATTGTGGCTGAATTACATGCCCAGCTGAAAAGTAGTTGAATATATCGCGATTGTTACAAAAGGTTGCTTAATGTTTATTTTTAAAACGTATTCGTTATAATGAAGTTTCTTGTATATAGGGTGTATTTTTAAAAAAAGGATCAAACGTATGAAATTTCTATCGAGTAAACCTCATCATTTATTATTTGTCGGCGGCGTGTGTCTTTCACTTGCGGCTTGCGGTGGTAGTAGCACAACTAGTAGTCCAGACCCCGCTGTTAATGTGGCGCCGGTGGCACATGCCCCAGACAATTTGTCAGTCGATGAACAGACACAAGTCACACTTAGTGGCACGGGTACTGATTCGGATGGCACCATAAGCAGCTATCATTGGTCGCAAACCGCAGGGACTGTCGTTCAACTCAATAACGCCGATACGGCAACAGCCAGCTTTGATGCGCCAGATATCAATGCAGATGAAACCTTGAGTTTTGAATTGACTGTCACCGATAACGAAGGTGCCACAGCGGTTGATGTCGTCTCTGTTTTGGTAGAGCACGTCAACCTCTCACCTGTTTCAACCATCACCTCAGCTAGTGGTTTGTCAGTTACCGGTCTTAAAGCAACCAGTCTTGATGGTTCAACCTCATCTGATATTGATGGCAGCATTGCCCAGTATCAATGGTCACAAACCTCAGGCAGTGCGGTCACAATAGCTAATGCCGATCAAAGCACGCTTGAGTTTACCCCGGGTAATATTGATGAAACTTTGACATTCCAATTGGTCGTCACAGACAACCTAGGTGCAACTGGCACCAGTACAGCAAATGTTGTGGTGTCTTCTTATTTCAAGCAACTGAGTGCCGGAGCATCTCACTATTGCGCCATTGTTGCTGAAAATGGCGGTGATGAAGTGTATTGCTGGGGTAGTGATTCGTATGGCTTGAATCAACCGACGCAAGTCGATGCACCTCTGGCTGTATACAGTGGCGGCGCCAATAGCTGTGTGGTGAACGCTACAGAGGTTGGATGTTGGGGACTCGATGAACATGGCATTAACGAAGTGCCTGCTTTGCTCAATATTCAAGATATTGTGATTGGTTATCGACATGCCTGTGCTTTGGATGACAATGGCGTGCAATGTTGGGGTGATAATTTCTTTGGTCAACTTGATGTGCCAACGTTGTTGAACCCAGTCAACATCACCGCCAGCAGTTATTCTACCTGTGCTCAGGATGACAACGGTGTGGTTTGTTGGGGCAGAGACGTTTCTGGTGTGCTTGATGCGCCCGAGTTGACTAATGGACAGGCGTTGTTTGGTGGTAGCAGTTTCCATCACTGTGGCATTGATGGCAATAGCTTGGTTTGTTGGGGTGCTAATGGCAGTGAGCAGGCACCTTCACGTGAGTCATTGACGGGATACATCAATATCACTAATGTTGCATTAGGAGGTAACTACTCGTGCGTGCAAACTGCCAATGAAGCCGGTGATGAACAAAGCGTTTCTTGTTTTGGTAATAAAACCGAGCCGGGGAATGCCAGTACATTGGGGATCACTGACAAAGTGCCAGCCATGAGCCATCCACGACAACTGGCATCGACTTATGATAGTGCCTGTGTACTTGATGACAGCGGTGTTGTTTGCTGGGGCGGTAATTATAATGATCAAACCAACCCGCCGCAAATGAATGATATTGTTGAAACCGCTTCAGGTTATGGCCACAGCTGTGCCATCAGCAAACTTGATGACACCACCAATAAGCTCGATTGTTGGGGTGCCAATCGCATGGATATTACTAACACACCTGAGTTTGTTAATCCTGTTTATATTTCAGCAAGTGATCAGCGAAGTTGCGTGATTGATGATAACGGTCCACATTGCTGGGGTCTTGACTTTTCCTCGGTATTTAACGGACCGAATGGAGCAATTAAAGATATTGAATTACCTAGTGAATGGGCAAATGCCGAGGCCATCGTGCCGGGTTACGACACACTCTGTGCGCTGGTTGACAACAATGTTAAGTGTATTTCCTTATGGAATAGTTACGAAGGGGCGAATGTGCCTGACATGGTCGAACCATCAAAGGTAGTCGCAGGTGACACATTTAACTGCGCAATAGATGCCGAAGGTGTTAAGTGCTGGGGCAATGTTTGGGGTAATCCTTTTGAAGTTCAAACCCCTCAATTGAATAACCCTACTAGCTTGAGTGCTGAAGACAATCATGCCTGTGCAATCGCCGATAATCAGGTGCATTGTTGGGGTAGTGGCAAAGCGCTTGTTGAAATCCCTGCTTTATCTAACCCAGTTAAAGTGGTTGCCGGACCTCGTCACAGTTGTGCGATAGATGATAATGGTGTCAGCTGTTGGGGTCAAAACCTCTATGGTCAATTAGATGTGCCTGCTTTGTCGAATCCAACGGATGTGACCGTGGCCAATCGTTATTCTTGTGCCAAAGATGACACTGGTTTGGTTTGCTGGGGTTGGAACGGTTTTGGTGGCGCGTCTGTGCCACTTAAGCCTCAACAAGAGCTGACCAAAACGACGTTGGCAGCATCGCCTTTTGCAGCGATTGAGAAAAAGATGCTGCACCACCGCAGTGCGCAAGTTTGCATGAAATAATGGTGCTGAGTCATTAACGTCAATTGGGGTAACAATTTACTTTGAATTGAACGAGGTTACAGCCTCGCTCGTCGATATCAATTGTTACCCTGTTAATCGTCATTTTCCCCGAGAGTAGTCAAAACCAAAGGATTACTATCAAGCAAACCCCATAACACAGCGGATCCCACCCGTGACCAACGACACCTTCGTTCTGACCGAGCTAAACCTGACCCACTACCGGGGTTTTTCTAAAATTTGTTTACCACTTCATCCCGGCATTAACGTTTTAATTGGCCCTGCTGGCGCGGGCAAGACTGCCGTGCTTGGTGGGGCTGCCATTGTTTTGGGCGCATGGTTTTTGGGCATACCCAAAATCGACAGTCGCTGGATACTCGATGAAGAAATGCAGCGCATCGCCACGCCAAAAGGGATGGTACGGCGGGGCGTGACAGAGGTAAAAGCCACAGGTAACATTCAAGGCATTGAGGGTGTCGTGTGGTCAAGAACGCGCGGCGATGGCAAAACCACTACCAAAGAAGCCAAACCCCTAAAAGCATTGGCCAAGGCATTGGATCATAAAGTCGCAGGAATGCAGAATGTGACCTTGCCGATGATTGGCTATTATGGGGTGGGACGTTCGTGGGGTGACCGTTATATGGGCGTGGTCAAAAAGTCGGAAGAAATTAAACTGCCCGACAACTATGGTCGTTACCTCGGTTATCGGGAGGCATTGGACCCCGCAGCAGATGAGCGGCAACTGCTGGGGTGTTTAAAGCGAATGCACGAGGTTGGCGACCTATCCCGTTTGGCACTTTTCGACATTATTACGGTTGGTATGCAAAGCGTGCGTGCGACACGTTGGGATCCAGTTTTACAGGATATCATTTTAGAATTTGTCGACGGCAAGATAATACCAATGCATCTGCTCAGCGATTGCGATCGCAACCTTTGCGCGATGTTTGGTGATTTGGCGATGCGCTGTATGACACTAAACCCTCACCTGCTGGGCGGTGCACCAAGCCAAACCCCGGGCGTGGTGCTGATTGACGAAATAGAACTGCACCTTCAGCCCCGCGACCAACGCTTAATTCTCAATCAACTGGCCGCGCAATTTCCTTGTATACAGTTTATTGTCACCACCGCATCCCCCTATGTGGTGAGTTTTCCGTCTCAATTTCCTGTGTCGAAATTAACTGACAGCGGGATTGAACGGGTCGATTATAGCGTACCGCTTGGATTGGAAGATACTGCCGAAATAATGGACATACTCGATGGTTATGAAGATGCCTCTGACGGCTTTTCTATACAACATAACGTCTCGGGGATGCATGAGCACATCGAAATGCTGTCGGCGTATTGCGAAGGATAGCGTTACTTGCGTTATAACCAAGTGACAACTGAATCCGCATTTTGAGGTTACTAGGGTATAGTTCAGTTGTAGGCTATTGATATTCAAGTTACTATCTGTCATCTCATCGATAATCTCAGGCACACTGGCCATGAAAAACAAAGCCAACTTGTCTCAAGGCATGTTGTTGTTTCGGCTCACGCCGCACCAGAGCTTTGCTGTGGGGACGTTAAAAGTCAGAGAAATAGTCCGCTTTGGCCGACTGTCATCGTTGCCCAATGCCCATCCAAGCATCTTGGGGGTGACTATCATTCGGGGGGTCACCATACCTGTGATAGACATGGCCAGTGCGGTTGGATACAGGCCACTAGACAAGTCAGAAATGAAAAGCTGCCAAATAGTGATCACCGATTGCCAGCGTAAAGAGGTGGGTTTTTTGGTGCGAGGTGTCGAAAAAATCATTCAGTGCAACTGGAATGAGATCTTGCCGCCGAACAAAAATCTCGGCGATAAAGCCTTTTTGACTGGCGTCATCAAAAACGAAGATCGCTTGATACAAGTATTGGACGTTGAATTATTAATGTCACTGATTTTCCCTCAAAGTGGCGGTGCGGCAGACGTGATTTTGACCGACATTCAACGCGAAAAGCTCAAACCGTTGAGAATTTTGTTGGTAGACGATTCGTTGGTGGCTCGTACACAATTATCTGACGTACTTGACCGCCTCAATGTGCCCTACGAAGTCACCGATAACGGGCAACAAGCCCTCAACATTATGACCCAAGCTGCAAACGATAGCCGCCCCGTAGACTTGCTGGTCAGTGACATCGAAATGCCTGGCCTCGATGGTTATGAATTGACCTTTGAAGTCAGAAATGACCCTGCAACTGCTGGCGCCTACATCATATTACACACCTCAATTTCGAGCGAAATCAGCGTCAGCCAAGCCCATCAAGTTGGCGCAAATGAAGCGCTAACCAAGTTTGATGCGCTCGAACTGATTCAAGCCATGATGCGCGGTGTTGAGTTTCATCAGCCAGCTTAAACCTGTGCTTCATTCATGCGGCGGTTGACCGGGTAACGTTCAAAGTCTTCCCAGTAATGAATGCCGCCCAACATTTCTTTGACCGCAAAACCCAGTGCCGCAATTTTTTGCCCAGCCTTGGCCGCACCATTGCAGCCCGGACCCCAGCAATACACCACAAACACCGTATCTTTGTCATAAACCGAAAAAGTGCTTTCATTGATGTTGGCGTGAGGCATACTTATCGCCGTCATGGCATGGCTTTTTGCAAAAGCCTCGGTTGAACGAACATCTAAAAAGACAAAATCATTGGTTTTGTTTTTAATGTCTGCATAAACATCAGAACAATCGGTCTCGCAGCCGAGTTTGGTGGTGAAAAATGCCAGAGCGTCTGCTTGACTTGACGGGGCCGTAGCCAGTACGTTTGATTGCGTGGTCATAATCTATCCTTTTGTGTGGTGGTCTTGTTTTGTTGTGTTGGAGGCCATGTTAAAGACCGCCGAGCAAAACGTGAATTCACCATTGCTGAAGGAAGCATTCAGCCGTTATGAACGGCCTTGGCGCGATAAGGTTGATACAATAACGTCGACAAACACGATTACTGGAGTTTAAACATGGAGTTTTACCATTTGCGATCATTTGTAGTGGTCGCCAATACCGGCAACTTAACCTTGGCGGCCAAACAGTTGTGCACCACACCGCCTGCCATCAGTGCACACATTAAATCGCTCGAAGATGAGCTGAAAACCCCGCTGTTTGTACGCTCAAGTAAAGGTATGGCGTTAACCGAAAAAGGTGAGTTACTATTAATCAAAGCACAAAAAACGCTCGACTCGATGTTGGATATGGTCAATTTGGCCGCCGAGAATCAAAACGAAATCATTGGTAATTTCACACTCGGCATCAACCAAACAACCGTGCAATTGAAAGTGGCTGAGTTGTTGACCAATTTATCTGAAAACTGTCAGGGTATTTCATTACAAATCAATCATTTGACCTCAGGGAAAATTATCGAAGCGATAACAAATGCCACCGTCGATGGTGGTTATATCTATGGTGAGGTACCGCCAGATTTTATCGGCCTGACGGTTAAGCAGCAGGCTATCACCACCATAGCTCCAGCAGCATTTGAGATTAGCACGACTGATTTGGTTAGTGAGCTAGCGGCGCAGCCTTGGATCACCATGGGGGCTGATTGTCCTTTTGATCAATTGCTCAAGCAAAAACTAGGGCCGGGTATTCAATCGGTTGCCAAAACCAGTGATGACGGCACTAGAGTTGAATTGGTCAAAAGTGGATTGGGCTTAAGTTTTTGTGAAGCCGACATGGCATCAAACCAAAACCAAGCGGTGAAAATACTGGGGCAACTGGATTTTGACACCGAACTGCACTTTGTGGTGGCAAAACAGCGGGCCTGCGAACCTGTGATTAAAGCACTGCTGCAAGAGGTTCGTATTTTGTGGGCTATTGCGTTGTAATAAAACCACTTGCCTCACGACATTGATTCTGCGCGTTAAGCTGGCTAGGCTAGACTATAAACCACGACAATAGTAAATTAGGAAGGGTTCTACATGGCGCGCATATCAACATTGATAGTTTTTCTCAGTTGCTTTATTACATTAATGGCCTCAACGGTCGTCAGTGCCAATAGTAATGGTAAAATGTCACCCCCCAGAAAGCTGACTTCAGAACAAACTAAAGTCTCTGCTGCCAATTACCAAAGGTATTGCTCGTTATGCCACGGCAAAGACCGACAGGGGCATGTTAACGACCACGCGCCGTCATTGCGCAGCAAAAGCCTGTTTGAATCGGGTGTGCCTCATGCCATTTTACGACCAATGTCTTATGGCCGAGAAGGCACCGCCATGGGCGGTTATCTGGATGAAGTGGGCGGCCCGATGACGCTGGATGAAACCTGGGATTTAACCTACTGGTTATACGAAATGTCGGGCGTTGAACGGCTTAAGTTCAGCACCAAAGCGGTGCTTGGCGACATTAAACGGGGCGAAAGCGTTTACCAAAAACAGTGCTCAAGCTGTCATGGCGTTAAAGGCGAAGGGGTTACTGCACCTGCACTTGGCAATCAATCGGCGCTTGCCCACAATACTGACGAATTCATCAGACATGCCATTAGAAAGGGGCGCCAAGATACGCCAATGCTCGCCTTCGAAAACAAACTGTCGGCAGTAGATATCGATAACGTCACTGCATTTTTGCGTAGCCGGGCCAGCGGTTGGAAAATGAAAAAAGTGGTGTTGCAAGAACTGCCAACACCAGACCAATATATCATTAACCCCAAAGGTGAACACCCGAATTTTAAGTTGACGGATGGCATGTATGTCTCATCAAGCGACTTAAATGCCGCGCTCGTAGCCAAACGAAAAATGGTGTTATTAGATACCCGAGTCCCTTCTGTTTGGCAAACCGCCCATATCGCAGGCTCCATTCCATTCCCGTATTACGCAGACTTAGATGAAACCGTAAAAGACCTGCCAAAAGATGTGCAGATTATCGCGTATTGCTCGTGCCCCCGTGCAGCGGCCGATCAAATAGTGAAAAAACTCAGACGAAGAGGTTTTGCCAATACAGCGGTGTTGTGGGAAGGGATTTTTGGCTGGCAGAACTTGGGCTATCCAGTGGTTCGTAGAGATGTTCGGGGGGATACTGGGGAGGAAGATTAAGACATTTTGACTGCGGTATGGCTGGTGGGTGCCGCAGTTGAGATCTTACCCACCAATTAAAACACTCAGTTGTCGTTTTTCGTTAATCCATTCGTTTCAATTTTAACTTTATTGTATAGGTCTTTGAGGCTGATAGTGCAGCCAATAGAGCTTAATTCTATTTGATTATCCATCGCTCTGAAATCTGAGAATAACCACGTATTGTCAGGCTGACGTACATACCTTTCTACATGCGCACTTTTCTGAGAAATCAAAACATACTCGACAAACGATTCAATTTGTCGTTAGTGGAAGAATTTATCGCCCCTGTCATACCCTTCAGTTGAGTCTGATAAAATCTCTATAATCAATAAAGGATTTAATAAAGTATCCTCTGCATCACCCTCAAAACGCACTTCTTTACAGGTTGCCACCACATCGGGATAAGAATACTTATTGGCTCTGTCACTCTTAACCCTCATATCACTGGAGTATACATTACAGGATTTGTCTAATAAGGCATTGCCGATGACGCGCACCAAGTTAGAAGAAATCTGATTGTGTGCTTTACTCGCACCCGCCATGGCGAAAATGGCGCCGTCAAAGAATTCATGTCTTATATCGGATAGCCTTTCAGCCGCCAAATATTCTGCTGCGGTCATAATCAATATCTCTTTGTTTTGGCGTCTCGTGGGATGTGGTCAGTATATAATACGGCTGTCTTATCAACAATGGGGTGGTTTATTATGACTTATCACTGGCAAATACTTTGTATTTGAATCGCAAAACTTTGCTGGCGATGTAAACCTCAACTTAAAGATACAGCCATCAACATTTCAGGCTGGATATTGAGTCCAATGCAGTGTAGATTGAGCCTAAAATCGTAATATGACGACAAAGGTGATTGCTGGTGGACACAACAACAAAAAAATCTGAACATTGGCCTGCCTTGGTCAAAATATTGCGGCAAGCCAAAACCAATGAAAAGACTAAACCGGTATTGTGGGTTGGGGCTGGGCTGTCTGTGCCTGCTGGTTATCCGAGTACCAACGCTCTAATTGAAAGCATCAACAAAAATGCGCCGCACCCGATATTACCTTTTACGCCCGACGACACCACGCTTGAATTAGATCACTATCAACGGTCGTTTAGCCATTGGATGCAGCAGCTGATTGAGCAAAACACTAAAGGCTATTTGATTGATGAGTTGGCTGGTATTTTTTTGAATACGCCTGTTCAACCAGAGCCCACCCATTTGTCACTGGTCACGTTACCTTGGGGCGCCATTTACACCACCAATTACGACAAATTATTAGAAGCGGCGTTAGATCAAACCAGCCAGCTATTTTTAGTCTTTAAACACCAGCAAAACCAAGGGTTAGAGCAAGCGGGTAAATTACCGTTATATAAAATTCATGGCTGTGTCGATGATATTCGCAGCTGGACTTTAGATGAGCAAAGCTATCAAGCTTTTGGCTCAGCGCATAAGTCACTTCAAAGTCAGATAGACAACCTGTTTTTAAAGCAAACGATTGTTTATGCCGGTTGCTCTATGCTCGACCCGCGCATCATCCAAAGTTATCAAGCGATTGAACAAGACAACAAGCTCGATTTACTGCACCCGGCTTTTGTGGTCATGTTACAAAGTGAGTGGCAAGCTATCGCCCCAGAAATCAAAGCGCTTTATCAGCGGGTTAAGATTAAACCGATATTATTTGAAGCGTTTGCTGACTTGCCCAAATTGGCCAAAGCACTCGAAGCGGCTGTGGCTGCTGGCGAAAATCCCGTAGCGGTTGATGTCGATTCGAAAAGTGACAAGTTACGGTTACAAAGGGAAGAAAACACCCTTGAGGAGATACTCTATGGGCAACTGGCACCACAAATTGCTAGCATTATTGCCAATGTCTGGTTAAGCGCACCCGCTGGACAGGATTATTGTCAGTTTGTCGAGGCGTTACTTGGGTTCAAAGCCAAACGCAAAGTCATAACGGCATTTGATTTTATTGTTGAACCGCTAGCCGAACTTTGTGCATTGCTACCAGAAAATACCGCCGAATTTAACCTGCGCAAACAATTGTTCATTGAACTGACTAAGACACTTAATCACAGTCGGTTAGATGTCAATTTATTCGAAAAAGCCAAAAGCAGCCCCGACAAATTGCAGGGTATTATCATTGCTCGTGACAAGCCGTGTGATACGTTGGCGCAAATCAACGACTTGGAACCACAATTCGAAAAAGCACTGACCGCATTGTGCGATGTATTGATAGACAGTATTGGTGCGATGGGGACCTGGAATAAAGAGAATCTGGTTGTTCAGTTAGAGAACCCGCAGCATTTGTTTATTAAACTCATTGATGAATTGAGCCATTTTAAAATCCAGTTGAGCAAAGCCGACAATGTTAAAGACGAGACCGAAGCGACATTTCGCCGCGCCGTAGCCAGACGTTTCGATGAGCTAAAAATATTCGGTATCGACTTTGGTCATCGAATACGAAAGTACCAGCTACAAGTGGCCTATATCTCATTGGCGATGGAAAGTACTAACGCATCAGAGATCATGACGACAGAGCAAGCACTGACTGGTTTTGAACGTTTGGTCATTTTAGGCGAAGCAGGCCAAGGTAAAACCACATTATTACAATGGTTGACGGTAGAGTGTGCAAGAGGGTTATTTAAAGAAGAAAAGGCGCAATGGAACTTTAAGGTGCCAATTCTGATTAAATTGCGAGAAGTGCTTAAAAATGAATATCTGCCGCAACTTGATGATTTACATCAACTCATGATGCCCGATACCGCGCCAAGTGAGTTACAGCAGGATTGGCTCAACGGGGTGATCGCAGACAAGCGCGCCATTTTCATGATTGACGGGTTTGACGAGGTGCCACTGGATAGACGCGAAGCAACTTTGGTGTGGCTTGAAGGGTTATGTAACGACTATAACGGTAATCATTTCATTTTAACTTCGCGGCCCAGTGCTTATAACGAAGGTGCTTTAAAAAGCTTGGATTTCACCGAAGTCGATTTAAAAGTGATGGATAGCCAAGCGCAACAAGATTTCATCAGTCACTGGCATAAAGCAGTGGCCCAAGAAGAAGATGAAACCCGGCCAAACGCTTTAGACAATATAGGCAACGACTTATTTAGCAAGCTTGAAGCGCAACCTTCTCTACGTTCTTTGGCGCAAAATCCACTTTTGTGCGGTGTTATTTGCATGCTGCATCGTCAACGCAGTGGATATTTGCCGCAGAGCAAGAGCGAGCTTTATAAAGCCACCAGTGAAATGTTTCTAGACAGTCGTGACCGAGAAAGACAGGTCATTGAAGAGCAAGGTTTCAATGCCTTGGATTACACCGACAAACAAAACTTTTTGGCTGATATAGCGTATTGGATGACGAGCGAAGGGCTGACCTCGATAGATACTGCCCAACTGCTAAACCGGTTGGAGTCAAAACGAAAAAGAATGCATTTGCTCAGAGAAAAAATTACCGTTGCACAATTGCAGCGATTTTTCTTGGAGCGAAGTGGTTTACTGCTACAGGTGGGGGCTAATGAAATTCAATTTGCTCACCGGTCTTTTCAAGAATTCTTTACCGCACATCAAGTGGTGAGTATTAAGCATGATTGGCAGGTGTTAAATCAAAACGCAACGAATGACTTTTGGCATGGCACCATTATACAAGCCATAGGGTTGTCGACTGCCGCTGAACAAAATGAGGCATTTTTACTTGGTTTGTTGGCTCAAGCAGAAAAATCGAATGATGAGAACACACGCACTCAATTGTATTTGTTGGTATTGAGTTGCAAAGACGGCTTAAGAGAGTTATCAGAGGCACTTGAAGACCAAATTGCAGATATTTTGCCTGCAATTATTCCGCCTCGTAATGCCAAAGTGCGTGACGCATTAACTAAGGCCGGATTGTTGGCTTTACCCTTTATGCGTCGCCCACCTCGTTCAAAGGTAAAGCGGCCTTTACAGCAAGATTTTTATTGTGTTATGGCACTGATAAATATGCAAACAGCTGAAGCTTATCGCCTTTTACCTGAGTACTTTATTGATGACAGACCAAGTTATAATGACAAATTGATTAGGGCTATGCAAGATATCGAAACTGCATTGGCCGAGCAAATGCAGTTGGCTAAATTGATAAAGGAAATAGGGCCGACAAAGATCGATTGGAGGATATTAAAGTGCTTGGCTTTTATTTGTCAAGATGCTGAATTGGGGTTGGCTTCGTTCAATATGGCAAAAGAGCGAGGAGTGGAATATCAATACCTTCTTTTATTAGAGAAATGGGAAATTAGGCGAGGTATTAAGCCGTTAGCCAAATTAACTGAATTAACAGAACTTGATTTGCAATCTGGTAGCATTAACGATTTATCATCAATAGCTGAATTAACCAAATTACAAAGTTGTAATTTAAACCTAAACGATTTTAGGGATATTTCACCGTTGATTGGTTTGAAACAATTACAGCAACTTAAGTTGTATTGCTGTCTTAAGTTAGAGAGTATTGCGCCACTGACAAGTTTAACGCAATTACGAGAGCTTGAGTTGGGCTTTAGCTTTCAAGAAGATATTTCACCATTGGCAGGTTTAACTCAACTCCAGCAACTCAGTTTAACTTATTGCAAAGTTATCGACGTGTCACCATTGGCAGGTTTAACACAATTGCAACAGCTTAAGTTGAGCCATAATGCAATTATAGATTTGTCGCCATTGGCGGGTTTAGCACAATTGCAACAGCTTAACTTGAGCGATAATGCAATTATGGATTTTTCGCTATTGGCAGGTTTAACACAATTGCGGCAGCTTAACTTGAGCGATAATGCAATTACGGATTTGTCGCCATTGACAGGTTTAACACAATTACTGCAGCTTGATTTGAGCAATAGCGAAATTACAGATTTGTCGCCGTTAGCAGGTTTAACTCAGCTGCAGCAGCTTGATTTGACCGATTGTGAGATTACCGATTTGTCGCCGTTGGTTGATATGCGACAATTACAATGGCTATCTTTGAGTGATACTGGTATTAAAGACTTTTCATTGTTACAGACCTTTACCAACTTAAAGGGGCTTATGCTTCTCGGCTTTTCATATGTTGATCGTATTATTATAGAAAAAACATTAGCAGCAAATGTTAGTGTAACTGGTTACTTGGTTGCAAAGAGCAGGCGTTGAGTGCTTGAATTTAAAGAGCCACTAAATAGTGTTTTAGCTAGTTGGCTCTATCGACTAAATCATTGCGCAATCGAGTTGTGGTAACTTGAACTGTATTACCCCAATAAATAACCACCAATATTCCGCTTCTGCGGATCAAACGCCACACCCAATAAAACCACTTCTTTGTCACTGCTTTGATATTTCTGAGCATATTGCTTGTCGTGAATTTGTTGCAGGGCCTCTTCTTTACTGCCATTTAACTTAAATTCGATGATGTAAATGGTGTCGTCAGTTTGCAAAACACAGTCGATACGCCCTTGATTGGTGCTGACTTCGGCCTCTATGTCAAAACCGAGTAAGGTGATCACTGAGTAAAAAATGGATTGGTAATATTTCTCATTTTTTAAGGTGATGTTGTTAGGGATATTGGCGAAGAATTCAGCCAAAGTTTCAAAAAAGGCGTCGAGTCGTTTGGCAACTAGATGTTGGGTTAGTCTGGTGGTATAAGTTTCGCCCATGCCGGCGTTTATTTGCGAGTATTCGGTTGCCACCGATTCGTAGAATGACTTTTTAACCTCGTAATTTGGAAAATCTAGCTGATACAACGGTTTATTGAATCCTTTGATGGTCAGGTATCCGGTTTGGAATAATAACGAGGGTAAATTGATGTTTTCGGGCTCTGACGCTGCAAAGGCGCTGGCACCCAATTCGCATTGCTCAAAGTTTTTGAAGTCGTATTGATTTTCTTTCAATAATTCCAATAAAAATGTTGGCGTGCCAGTCTCAAACCAGTAGTTATTGAATTCTTGATGTTGAAAAAGGCTCAGTACAGAATAAGGGTTATAAACCCCCGGGGCGCTGTGATGAAAATAATAGCCATTGTACCAACGTTTAATGTCTTCGAGCGTTTCGGTTTTAGACTGTTCTAAATGTTGGGCTAAAGGCTCAAGCTGTGCGCTAAAGCCACTTTGCAATTCAGACTCGGTGATCCCGCAAAGTGTGGCGTAAGTCTGCACCATCGAAATGTCAGTCAAATTGTTCATACCACTAAACACAGACACTTTGGCAAATTTAGATACGCCCGCGATAAATACAAACCTCAAATATTCATCAAGCGACTTTACTGAAGAATAAAAGCCATTAATGGCCTCTTTGATGCCGGGCAATGTTGGTTTGTTGAGGTGAGACAAAATAGGTTTGTCATATTCATCAATCAGCAATACCACTTTTTGATGGTATTTTTCATTGAGTTTAATCACCAGTTCAGCAAATCGCTGTTCGTAACTGGTCACTTCCAGTTCAATATCATGGGCTTTGGCGTAACGGTTGGCGGTATTGATGATGTAATTCTCTAAATCGCTGACCTGCCTGACGAGTACCCGCGTAAATTCCATTTTGATCACCGGATAAACGGCAAAATCATAATCGGTTTGGGTTATGTCTAATCCTTCAAATAACGCCTTTCGGCCTAGAAAAATGGCTTCAAGGGTCGAAATCAGCAAGGATTTACCAAAGCGGCGTGGACGGGACAAAAAATAGTTTTTGCCGCAGGTGATTAGCTTATGAACCAACGCTGTTTTATCCAAATACAGATAATTTTCTTCTCGTATTTCAGAGAATGTTTGAATGCCGATTGGAAATTTCATAAGTGATCTTACAGCGGTTGGCCTGATAGGGAATATTGTAGCCAGTATAACTGAAATGAAAAATTACAGCTATGGCTGCCAGAATGCCGCCTTTACATATTTCCAGCGAAAAACGTTTACCCAATAAAAAAGGTGGCCAAAATGGCCACCTTTTTCGTTTAACTCATACTCACAACGCTGCCAATTTGGCAGTGTCGCCAGATCTACTTACTCTTCAGTTGTAGAATCAATAGTTAAACCACTGTCAACAGCAGTAGATTTACGCTTGGCTGGTACGCCTACAGTCACGGCACCAGTACAGCTTTCGAAGCCGTCATCAGCAGTGAAGTTGATGGTGTAAACGCGGCCATCACCCCTGCGAGCACGTTCGGCGCGGATCATTGCGCTGTCTTGCGTAGTGCCTGGAAGAATTATCGCATCTGGTGAGGTATCACCGTCGCCTCTGCCATTGATAGATTCGTCTTGAGTGATGCTGTTAATGCGAATTGTGACGTTGTTGTAGGTCGCATCCGTATCAGTCACACCATAAATTTCAACTGGCTTCAGTTTGTGGTTTGGTGGCCACAAGGCATCTGGTGATGCTGTTGCCAAGTCACATCTGGGTGGTGCGTTAACGTCTAATACGTTGACTATAACGGTGTCAGTTGACGATTTTGGATTAACAGCATCGTTGTCAGTAATGGTGACTGAAAAGACCAACGCTTCGCCGCCAGTTGTTGCCGGTGTTGTGAAGCTTGGGGTGGCAATTGAGTCGGTGTTGAAGGTTACTGGCGTGCCTGAAACCTGCGCCCATTGATAGCTGATGCTGTCACGGTCTGGGTCGTAGCTTGCGCGAGCATCCATCACCACAACGCTGCCTTCATTCTTGCTTTGGTCTGGTCCTGCTACGGCAATAGGGGCGTTGTTTTCGGTGAGGGTGCCACTCACCAAATCGTCTCCAGCGACATTGCTGTCTGG
>JABSOG010000199.1 GCA_013216025.1 Algicola sp.
CCAAGGCACCATTTACCCCGATGTTATCGAGTCAGCAGGTTCAAAAACCGGCAAGGCCCATGTCATCAAATCTCATCACAACGTTGGCGGATTACCCGCTGACATGAAAATGGGGCTGGTAGAACCGTTGCGCGAACTGTTTAAAGACGAAGTGCGCAAAATTGGTTTAGAGCTGGGTTTGCCGTATGACATGTTATATCGTCACCCGTTCCCGGGGCCAGGTTTGGGCGTTAGGGTATTGGGCGAAGTGAAAAAAGAATACTGCGACTTGTTGCGCCGTGCCGATGCTATTTTCATCGAAGAATTGCACAACGCCAAACTGTATCACGAGGTTAGTCAGGCCTTTACCGTCTTTTTGCCGGTAAAATCGGTGGGCGTGATGGGCGATCAGCGTAAATATGATTGGGTTGTGTCGCTTCGTGCGGTAGAAACTGTCGATTTCATGACCGCTCGTTGGGCGCATTTGCCTTACGAATTGTTGGGTCTGGTGTCTAACCGTATTATCAACGAAGTTGATGGTATTTCACGGGTCGTCTACGATATTTCTGGCAAGCCGCCTGCCACGATTGAGTGGGAATAACCCAGTAGGGACGGGCGGTGCAGCGGGCTTTTTGGCCCGCTCTCGGTTCGATTTAACCTTACCTTGTTGGTTTTATTTCACAAATCGGAGCTATCCTGAAAATATCCTCCATCAAATTGCCAACGCCTACAGATGTACTATATTATTGATTAATCATTATAAATATTGTGCAGACCATCTATGGAACCAAATGCCAACAATGACAAAGCCAATAATACCTCTCTTGGTGGGTTATAGATTTGAATTCTAAATCAAAATCTGCTATCTCTGACGCCGTGTCAGCCGTGTCAGCCGTGTCAGCCGTGTCAGCCTATAATAACCTTTCGGTACGTGCAAAGTTGTTGCTGGCTTTCAGTGTGCCCTTGGTCTTGATGATTGTTCTGGGGGTCAGTGTTTACAGCGGCATCACCAAGTTAACCAACACCTCGGCCTTGGTTGACCATACCCAAAAGGCCATCGCCCAAGGGGTCGAACTTGAAAAATTGATGATTGACATGGAAACCGGCGAGCGCGGATTTTTGATCACCGGCAAAGATGTCTTTCTCGAACCCTTTAATCGTTCTCAACAGGAATGGGATGCCAAGGTCGCGGCGCTCAAACTACTGGTTGGTGATAACCCCGTGCAGGTTGAACGGATTGAAAGGGTTGATGCGCTAGAAAAACAATGGCTTGATGTCGCGGCAAATACCGAGATTGCGAAGCGTCGCAGTGTTGCCCCAGCCAATATCAGCCTGGATTACATGCAAAATGTACTGCGCGAGGGCAAGGGCAAAAATATTCTCGACAAAATCCGCTTGCAGTTAAACGACATTGCACAGCAGTTTAGCCAATCAGGCAATATGGCAGGATCAAATCTGGTACTGTTGTTGGCCAAGGATCTGATTGAACAGGAAACCGGCCAACGTGGATTCTTGATCACTGGAGAGTCGACTTTCTTACAGCCATATCATCAAGGCCAGGCTGATTTTGCCAAACACATCAACCAATTGCGCCAGTTTGCCGACAGCAATTACGAAAAAACCCGGGTATTATCTCAAATCAGCGCTATCGAAGCCCTGTCAGCACAATGGCTTCAGAGTGCTGGCGAGCCAGAAATCGCGCTGCGCAAGGCAGTCGAGCGGGGAGAGAAAACCTATCAAGATATTGAAAATACCTTGGCCCAAGGTATGGGTAAAGGGATCCTTGACAAAATCAGGCTTGGCATTGAAGCATTGGATTTGACTTTTATTCGCGCCGACGACCAGATAGCTCGAATTGCTTTGGCTGACGTTACCACCGGATTGGTTAAGCAGGAAACTGCCCAACGGGGTTATCTTATCAGCGCCGAACCGCAATTGTTGCAACAGTTTGAAGAGGCATCACAACAACAAAATGAAAACTTTATCCAATTAAGGCAATTGGTGATCAAAACCTTTGTAGGACGGGAGTTGTTCCTTCGGCTCGACCAAATCGAAGCCTTGTCTAAGCAGTGGATAGAGGAGGCCGCCAAACCAGAGATCGCCAGCCGCGAACAGATCAATACCTCAGGTTTGTCGGCACTGGAATTTATTCAGCTGTCATTGCTGCGCCGAGCTGATGGTCAACTGCTGAACCAACTCAATGAGCAAATGGCCAGTCTTAAACAGGCATTGACAAAACTTGGCGACCACCAGCCGATTGTGCACATAACCAAGCTGACCGAGGCAATGGCACTGTCATTAAGTGCCCGCTATGTTTTTCTTATCGACGGTGGTGACTTGGCCCTACAAGACTACGCTGCCAGTCGTAGGGGTTTTGAAAGCGCCCTGATTGATTTGCAGGTAGCGATTCAAACCCACTATAGCGTTGAGGTCAGATCAACACTGGTACAAGCGGTAAAGAACGTCCGCTCACAGGCGCTACAATGGCACGAGCGCATTGTCAAACCTGAAATCGTTGCCCGCCAAGAGATTACCCAACGCAATGCCAACAGCCTTCATCATATTCAAAAAGTGCTGCTGCGTGACGATGGCGGTAAAATACTGGCTGACATCAACATCGCGCTTGGGGTGCTCGCTGAGGCTTTTGAACACAACCATCACTTGCAAGGCAATAATTATGTGTTGCAACTGGCCAAAGCAATGGTTGACCAGCAGACCGGTCAGCGGGGTTTTTTGATCTCCGGCGAAGACAGTTTCTTGGCTCCTTTTTATCGTGCTCAAGACCTCATCAAACAGATTATCCCCAAGCTGAACAATGTCATCAAAGACAGCTATGACGTTGAGGCGGTATTGGCTGACCTGAGCGCACTCAAGTCGCTGGGTCAAAACTGGTTAACCGTTGAGGCATGGCCTCACATCGAATTGCGTGACAAGGTCAATCACGGTGAAATGACCTTTGCCGAGATGGAAATGTTAATGCGTCAGGCCCCTGGCAACATGAACAACATTGAGTTGTTATTGAACAAACTGCAAAATGCTTTTATTCAGGCTCAGCATCCGGCGGCGCAATATTTGGTGGTGAAGATTGGCAAAGACATTGCCGATCAGCAAACCGGTAAGCGGGGTTATGTGATCACGGGCAGGCGAGTGTTTTTGCAGCCGTTTGATAGTGGGAAAACCTCGTTGGCAAAACACCTTGGCGAACTTGAGGCACTGGTCAACGCTTCGTTTGACCAGCCAAAAATGCTTGCCCTGGTAGAAAATATACGAATTAAGAGTCTGCAATGGGATGAACTATCCGGCACACGACAAATCAATATCCGTCGTCAAATCAACGAAACCGGCGCCACCATGAACGATGTTACCGCATTGATTGAAAGTGAAACCGGCAAAAATATCATCGATCAAATCAGGCAACTGATCAATCAGTTTGTTAGCGCTGAACAGGCATTGATGCAAAGGCGTGTAAAAGAATCACAGGCTTCGACAACCGCCATGATTTATCTGATCATTGTGGTGGTGTCTATTTCTGTGCTGTTGGCATTTTTGGTGGCGTTGGCGGTATCAAACCAAATTGTCTCCAAGCTGGTTGAATTGCTTAACGCCACCGAAAGAGTTTCAAAGGGGGATTTCAGTCAGACCATCAGCCTGCCCGGTGACGATGAGATTGGCGCATTGGGCACTGCATTTAACGCCATGTCTGGCGCGCTTGCCGACTCAACCAAAAAAATGAACGAGGCCGCCACGGCCAAGAGCCAGTTTTTGGCCAATATGTCGCACGAGATCAGAACCCCAATGAATGGTGTGCTGGGTATGTTGTCGTTGTTGGAGCATACTGAACTCAATCAAAAGCAGGTTGAATTGCTGGGTACCTTAAGAACCTGTGGTGACGGTTTGATGGTGGTACTCAACGACATTCTCGACTTTTCGAAGATGGAAGCCGGCAAGATGACCCTTGAACGGCATCCGTTTCATTTGCGCAAGTGCCTCGAAGACACCATCTATTTGCTCAACTACCGGGCATCTCAAAAATCGATTAACCTGAGCTACAACATAGCGGCCCATTTGCCAGACGGTTATATGGGCGATTTGGTGCGCATTCGCCAAGTGTTGATGAATTTGCTCAGCAATGCCATTAAATTCACCGACAAGGGCGAAGTGACAGTCAATATTGATGGCATCGAGATGGCAGATAATTTTTACAAATTGACCATTGCGGTGCAAGACAACGGTATTGGTATCAGTGAAATTGAGCAGGGGCGCTTGTTTAAGTCATTCTCTCAAGCGGATATATCAACCACCCGCAAATATGGTGGTACTGGATTGGGACTGGCGATTTGCTACAAGCTGTCTAAATTGATGAAGGGCCGGGTATGGCTCGAAAGTGAAGTGGATGTTGGTTCGACCTTTTTCCTTGAAATCACCCTTGAAGCCGTTGACGTAGAAAAGGCAATGGACAGTGAATTGCAAAACCGTTTCTATGATAAAAAAGTACAAATGCCAGCGCTGCATATTCTGGTGGTAGAAGATAATCAAATCAATCAGCAGTTGGCGCTGCAACTGTTGGAACATTTGGGTTATCACGCCGATATTGCCGGAGACGGTCAGCATTGTATCGAAGCGCTGCAAAGAACAGACTACGATGTCATTCTGATGGATATGCAAATGCCGGTGATGGACGGCGTTACGGCAACCAAGAAAATTATTGATCGCTGGGGTGACAAAAGACCGCGCATTATTGCGATGACAGCCAACGTTTTTGCTGAAGATCGCAGAAAATGTTTTGATGCCGGCATGGACGACTTTATCGGCAAGCCAGTTGAGATGGATGCCATGATGCAGGCGTTGCTTAAATGCAAACCACTGTGCACGCCCAGCAAGCGGGCTGAATCTCTGGAAAAGCCGTTGAACACACCACTTGCTAAGTCACTTCCAGCACCACTTTCTACATCAAAGAACAAGCAACAGGTCACGCAAAAGACAGTGCAATCGAACAGTAAAGAAGCCACACCAAAAGAGGCCGCCGACAAGGTACTGGATATTGGCCTTATCAAGAAACGGTTTGAGGGCATGTTTAATGTTTACCTTAATATCGGAAAGTTGTTTATTGCCCAACATCCTAAGATGGTCAGTGATATTCAGCAGGCGATTGATGAAGGTCAAAGAGATAATTTGAAGCTCAACGCTCATACGCTAAAAGGCGTATTTGGCAACCTTTATGCACAGCGCTTTGTGCCCAAGGCGGCCGAACTGGAAGCCATGGCACTGGAGGGCGACTTGGCACAAGCGCAGCGTTTACTGGATGCACTGAGCGTGAATGTTCAACAGCTGGTGGATGAACTTCAACAGTTGTTGGATAAGCAAGAAGCATAACAACAAGCATAGGAGGCTACAATGTATCGAATAACCTTTTTGATTCTGTCTATCATAATTATCACTGCTTGCAGTGATGGCAAAAATGTCGAGCAGGTTGGGGTATTTGGCAGCAAAGGCAACGGACAAGGGCAATTTCGTTATGTAGAAGATTTTGCCTTTGACGGGCGGGGTCATGTGTTGATCACCGACGCGCTCAATTCAAATGTTCAGGTTTTTTCGCTGGCGGGTGAGTACATCAGCAGCTTTGGTGGCAAGGGCTATCATTCGGGTAATCTTGAAAAACCCGAGGGCATTGCGATTGACCCACAAGGCAACATCTTTGTCGCCGATTACCTGTCTGGTTTTATCAAAAAATATGATAGCAATTATCAGCACCTGTTGACCTTTAGCGGTTACGGCGTCAACAGGGGGCTCACCGCAGAAACCGAATTTATGACCATTCACTCCAACGGCCTGTTATATGTGCCGGAGGCCGGCAATCACCGCATTAGCGTGTTCAACCTCAATGGTGATTTCAAATACAGCTTTGGTGAAAAAGGCAGTCTGCCCGGCCAGTTGTTACGCCCCGAAGCAGTTAAACATAACAGCAAGGGCATTTTGTTTGTCAGTGACATGGGCAACCACCGCATCCAGTTATTTGCGCCCGATGGCAAACTCATCACCGGCTGGGGAAGCGAAGGCAGCGAGCCAGGGCAGTTCAAAAAACCGACCGGCATCGCCATCGATGAACACGACAACGTTTATGTTGCAGACATCGGCAATAGCCGCATCCAGAAATTTTCTGCTGATGGCGAGTTCTTATACCTGTTCGGTGAGCATGGTGAAGGTGACAAGCAATTTGGCAATATTCATGGATTGGGTTATTATCAGGGGCATTTGTATGTTGCCGATACCGCCAATAACCGGGTCCAAAAGTATAAAGTCAGCGAATGAAAAACCCCGTAGTAAAACACCCAAGAAACACCTTCGAACGGCAGCTCAATCGATCGTTTTGGCAAATTATCGCCGGTACTGTGGTGATATTCGCCATTGCACTGTTGTCACTCAAGGTGATTTCAGATAAAACCGAAAAACTCAACGATCTTATTCGCCAACAAAACATTCTCACCAATGTTAAAGCCATGGTTGCCGACAGTGACAAAACGCTGCTGAAAATCATCTATCTGGGCGAGCGCGATTCACAAGCCGAATTACTGGCGATGGCGGAGGATTTTCTCTCCTTGTTTGGCGAATTTAAAGGGCTGGCAAAAAAATACCAATTGATTGATGACCTGTCGCTGGCAGAAAAAATCGAACCAGATTTTGATATACTGCGTGAGCGTATCGTTGAGGTTGTGGTATCGACTCGCAGCAAAAAGTACTTGCAAGCCCAGTCTTTGTATACTGTTGAGGTACAAAGGCTGCTGGGCGAGATTGGGATTTTTATCAATGATACCCAGTACATTAAAAACAACCATCTTATCAATATCCGCCGTGAAATAGAGCAGGCTCAGGTCGTTTACGGATTGATTTTGGTGGTCGCCGTCATCCTTATTTTGTTGGTGATTTACCTGGGGCACCGTCGTATCAGCCGACAAACCATTGAGCCATTGCACCAACTGACGTTGGCATCGGATGTGATCACCCGCTTTTATGGCCTTGGGGATTTATCGCAACACTCATCCCTGCCCTCAGCAGATATAGTGACCGATTACCAACAGGCGCTGGAACAACTGGACAGCCTCAGTACAATTTATGAAATCAAAGTGCTGGCCAAAGGTTTTGCCACCATGGCGCAAAGTGTTAGCGACAAGGTCGCGGCATTAGAAACCATCAACAACGATTTTAAGGCATCCCGCGACGAAGCGTTGCAGGCGGTTCAGGCCAAACGCGACTTTTTGGCCAACATGAGCCACGAAATTCGAACCCCGTTAAACGGCTTGTTGGGGATGTCACAGTTGTTGATGAAAACCGCACTGGACAGCGATCAATATAGTTACGCCAAAACCATCAATGACTCAGGCAAATCATTAATGGTGGTGCTGGATGATACTCTTGACCTGTCAAAAATCGAAGCAGGGCAAATGAAGTTGCAACCCGAGGCTTTTGATTTGGAACAATGTCTGGGCGATGTTTGTGCGCTGTCAATGCTAACCGCTGGGGAAAAAGGTCTTGCGCTGCGGTTGCACTTTGAACGGAATTGCCCGACAGGTGTGGTGGGCGATCCACACCGTATCAAACAGATAGTGTTGAACCTGCTGACCAATGCCATTAAATTCACTGCCACCGGAGGCGTTGACATCAACGTCAGCCTTGATAGTGATGCAGGGGCTGAGCCGGTGATCAAAATAAGCGTCAAGGACAGCGGCATCGGTTTGTCGGTTGAGGCCATCGGCAGATTGTTCACCCCATTTTCTCAGGCTGATCACAGCAGTACCCGGGCTTATGGTGGCACCGGGCTGGGATTGGCGATCTGCAAATCACTGATCAACGCCATGAACGGATACATCTCGGTCAAAACTATGCTGGGGCAGGGGGCTGAATTTTGGTTTACCTTGCCATTACCCCGTTCCCCCAAATCCATCGCGCGCTGGTCTGGTCTTTCGCCCCAGGGGTTGTGTCTGGTGGTTGACGGTGATCGTCAGAATGCCAGCATTAGCTGCGAGCTACTTAGTCGTTTCAACCTGTCCGTGGCACACTCGGCAGGTGTCGAGCAGATGGTAAAAATGCTCGACGATGCACAAGACAAAGGGCGGCCATTTGAGCTGTTGGTCATTGATCAACAGACGCTGGCGCAAGATGATAAATGGTTGCAAACCCTGTCCCAGCAGCCGCAAACTTCAGATATCCCACGATTATTGTTGCACCCTCCCTATGGCGAACGCCAACAAAACACGGTGCAGTTGTTCGGCGACAGCCTGTGTTATCCATTGAACAGCATAAGACTGGGTCGCTGTCTAAAGCAATTGTTTAAACGGGCGGAGGCGGGAGAGGCTGCTGTTAAAACAGGACCAAAACCTCAAATAGAAGCCGTTCAGCCGCAAGTCAAACTGTCGGCAGATGTACTGTTGGTTGAAGACACCTTGATCAACCAAATGGTGGCTCAGGCACTGCTACAAAAGGCGGGTGTAACCGTGACGCTGGCTCAGGACGGCGAGGAGGCAGTAGCGCTATTCAAGGGGCGTTTCAACGAGGGGGGATTTGATTTGATATTAATGGATTGCCTGATGCCGAAGATGGACGGTTTTGAAGCGACCCGGATTATTCGTCAACTGGAGTTGCAAAGAACTCAGGACAGTCAAAATCAGCAAAGGGTGCCGATAGTGGCGTTAACGGCCAGTGCGCTTAGTGATACCAAAGAGCAATGTTTTACCGCCGGAATGGATGATTTTATTTCCAAGCCTTTTACTGAAGAAGTGTTGTTTGAGAAGCTTAAGCGTTGGGTTGGTTGATTTGGTTTGGTTTGATTTGGGCTTCGCTGTTTACGTACTACGCACTTGAAGCGATTGACCTTCCCAAAAAATTCGTAGGGGTGACGAAGTTAATACAACATGCTAGTATTGTGCACAATGTAAAGTAAAAGAGGCTTCACAATGCAAGTAAACATCAACCAAAGAGTCAACACCCTGCGTGATCGTCTGGACAGTTCGCCCTATGATGCCCTGATCATCGCCAGCACCCAAAACTGCCGCTACTTGTGTGGCCTTGCCAATGACGACGCCAATGTCGCCTACTTGATTGTCAGCACCGACGCACTTTATCTGGTTACCGACTACCGTTATTCGCAGCAAGCCAAAGCACAATGCACTGGCGTTGAAGTGATTGAACGCAACTGTGACAAACACAGCCTTGGTCAGCAATTCAACATTGTTTTACAGCAAATGCAGGTTAAGCATGTGGCCTTTGAGCGTGACTTTTTTAGCTTTGGCATGATTGAAGACATTATTGCCCAACTCGATAATAAACATGGCAAGATTAAAGTCACTGGTATTGCTGGTTGGGTTGAACAACAACGCATGATCAAAGATGAAAGCGAAATCATCAACATTAAAGCTGCCGCCAACATTGCCGATGCAGCACTGGCGCAATTGGTGAGCTTCTTAAGGCCCGGTATAACCGAGCGTGACGCGAGCCTTGAGTTAGAATATCAAATGCAAAAGGCCGGATCTGAGGGCATGTCTTTTCCCACCATTTTGATCAGCGGCGAACGCACCGCCTTACCTCATGGCTTGGCCAGCAACAAAGTATTGATGCCCGGTGATTTGATCACCATCGACTTTGGCGCGGTGATTAATGGTTATCGTTCTGACATGACCCGCGCCTTTGTGGTTGGCGAGCCGAACAAAAAACAGTTGGCCGTTTACCAAACCGTAAAAATGGCGCAACAGATTGGCGTGCAAAGTGTGATAGCCGGTATTTTGGGGTCGCATCCTTATAACGAAGCAAAAAAAATACTCGATGCCAGCGAATTTGCCGAGTTTCAAGGTGAAGGATTGGGCCATGGGGTGGGGTTGTTTTTACACGAACTGCCGTTTTTGAAAAAAGATTGTGCCATCACGCTTCAAGAAAATATGGTGATCACCATAGAACCCGGCCTTTATATTCCCGGCTGGGGCGGGTTACGAATTGAAGATGATATTCGGGTGACCAATACCGGTTACGAAATGTTAACCCATGCGCCCCGAGATTTAATCGTTTTGTAGCTGTTCTGTTGCAAATGTAGCTAGTGCCCATCCAGAAACGCAGTTTCTATCTGCCAATTGGCAGGATGGGCGCTATGCAGCGTAGTCGTAAGGCTTATTTTTCAATAAGTTGCGTTGTCCATCCAGTACATGCATACCGAAGCGCTTGCGCAAAGGGTCCGTTTCTGGATGGACACTAGCTATTCTGTCTCAAATTGAGTTGTTTTACTACTTGGGTTACCGCCTTAAATATGGTTAAATATCGCCCATTCTGGCAGGTGCTAGAAAGTATCGATAGTTAACCGTCAATTTAGAAGGGCTTTTTCAAACAATGGACACGGAAGAAACCAACACCAGTCAAAACACCAAAACCATCCGTACGGGCATTACAATTGGTTACCAAGGTAAAAAAGACCCCGATAGTGTCAGTGAACTAGTCGCCAAAAATCAAGGCGTCAGTGCCGCCGACTGAAGACGAGGTGCCCGGGTTGCCGGTCGAGCGGTTACACAAATACATATCCATTTTTCCATCGTTATTAAAATCGGCTGTCGCAATGTCAAAACCGTTTCCCTCAGGCAAGGCAGTTGCTAGATTGGCTTTGATAAAACGGCCGGTGCTGTCATTGGCATAGATGGCATAGCTGCCCGCTTCGTTACCGAATACATTAGAACTGGGTACAATCAAATCAGGGGTATCATCGCCGGTCAATTCAACAAAAGTGGCACTGAAGTTGTTTTCACCCGGGTTGGTCGACAACTGGCTGGTGACTTCTTCAAATACCCCAGCGCCATTATTGAGCAACAAGCGATTGTTGGCGGCATAGTTGGTTAAAAAAGTGACGTTGGCATAATAAATGTCAAGGTCGCCGTCATTGTCGATATCTGCGGTGATGACCTCACGCGTTTCATCTTCTACGTTGGGCACACGGCCGCTGGTTTCATCGGTAAAAAAGCCATCGCCGTCATTAATGAATATCCGGTTGCGGCGCTCGTCTGCGGTGAGTAAATCTAAATCGCCGTCATTGTCGACATCAGCCAAGGTCAAACCCTGAATGCGGTAGCTGTCTAATGAGAATCGGGTTTGGGTTTCGTTACTGAAAAAACCGCTACCATCGTTGATCAACACTGCCAACTGGCCGACATTGCCGATGATCAAGTCCATCGCGCCATCGTTGTTTAAATCAAAGGCCACCACCGCATTAGAAATGCCGCCAAAGTTAATACGGGTGCTGGCATCGACATAAGTGCCATCGCCTTGATTCAAAAACAACTCGTTAACCTGATCATCTTCGCTGACAAAAAAGATATCTAATAGACCATCATTATTAAAATCGGCGACCGCAATGTCTTCGCTGTCATGCGCCGAATCGGGCAGCCCACCTGAGCGGGTGAATACCCCATTACCATCGTTAATGAGCAGAATATTGGCGCCGAACTCAATGGCCAGCACAAGATCGATATCACCATCGCCGTCCATGGCGTGCGCGTCAGCATCCATA
>JABSOG010000200.1 GCA_013216025.1 Algicola sp.
GGGTAACGGCTGTTAAATTGTTTAGCGAGTCCCCAATGGGTTGTCGCTGTTTTCCCGTCGAGTAGTCCCGTGTCAGCAAGGGTAAAGGCACCGCCACACACACTGGCTAAATCAGCACCTCGCTCATACCAACTTTGTAGCCATTTAATACGAGCAATATGATGTTTGTCGTCTGGATTAAATAAAAAACCTTGAGATGGAATAACGATCAGATCGAGATGCTCAATATCATCCATTGCACAGCTTGGAATAACGGGAAAATTGTTTAAGGCAGTGATGGGACAGCCATCGGCAGTGACGATTTTAACATCAAACAGGGGTGAGGGTTTTTCTCCCATGGTGATGTTCCACAAAACTCCAGCTTGTAAAAACATATCCATAGGTGAGGCGATAGTCGACAAAATGGCGTTTTGGGAAGCCAAAATTACAACATTGATCACTTTTTTATCTGTCATTGCCAATTCCATTATTTAAGTATTTTATTAGCTAGTGTCCCATTGGGACTCTTTTTGTCTATTTTAGCGCTTATCTGTTGGCGGTTCATTATTAATAATAGTCGTGTCTGTTTTAACACTTAATTCAACTAACCCTAATAATGGAGAAACGCTCATGAAACTACACGGCGCAATTATTTCACCGAACGTACGTAAAGTTATCGTTACCTGCCTGCTTAAAGGCATTGATTTTGAGTCTATCACTGTCATACCAGGGCCTGATCTTAAAAAACCTGAATTCCTTAAACTAAACCCGCTTGGGATGATCCCTGTATTGGAAGATGATGATTTAACCATCGGGGATTCCAATATCATCATGCAGTACCTTGATGATAAATATCCAGATGTCTCAGTTTATCCTATTGATGTGAAAGACAGGGCCAGAGCAAGGTGGTTGTCTGAATACGCGGGCAGTGCACTACTGCCATGTTGTGGTGTCATGTTTAGAGAAGTCTTGGTTAAGCCCAATTACTATAAGCAACCTACCGATGAGCAAGCAGTGAACGAAACCGTTAACGAAAAATTCCCACCGGTGCTGGATTATTTAGAGGAGCAAACGCCAGCAACAGGTTTGTTATTTGGCGAACAAATCTGCATAGCAGATATTAATGTGGTCTCTATGTTGGTTACTGCAAAATATGGGGGTTACAGTGTTGACGGCGAACGCTGGCCTAAATTGTCTGCCTATGTTCATCGCGTACTTAGTCTGCCAGCATTCAAGCAGTGTTTAGCAGCTGAAAAGGAATTGCTTAACAAGATAACGGCTTAAGACATCGAGGCGTGATTTAGAAACTTTACCTATATCACGCCTAATTGAAATAAAATTCGCAACGCTTGAGAGGGGAGGGGTTGTCATTATCCTGCCACTGATTGTTAATATCCTGCAAATCGCCAGTGCTATTATTAAATTTCGTTTTTATTTAAGTGGCTGATTTTAAAGGTTATATCGTCATTTATTTCATCGCGCTCAAGTCACTATGTCACAATGGCAACACTCATTGGCAGAGGATTAATAACGGTTTTTTCGATCCTTTTTTAAACTGTGCAACGTCAACTTTGACAAACAACTAACAGGAAAAGAAGAATATGAACATTAAATCAATCGTCTTGGGTCTATCACTTGCCACTGCAACCATGATCGCCAGTTTGCCGGCCCATGCGGCGGTGCCCGGTTCAAGCTGTTCTAGTGCTAAGGATAACGCCTCTATTGTGGCTGGTGTATATAGCTGGACTTTGGGTAAATACGGTTATGGTTCGACGCAGGAACGCGTTGCCAAAAGGGATTTGGATATGGCAATGGTCTATGTCGAAACCGCTTGTCAAGACGCAGATTAATGACAAAGGGGGTAGGTCAGACCATACCCCAATTGGTTTATTTGGGGGTAAACGCCGAGGGCGTTGCCCCATATCTGGCTTTAAAACACCGGCTGAAATAACTGTGGCTGGTGAATCCGACGGTCAGGGCAATATTGCCAATCGGTTCACCCTGTTTGATAAGGGTCATTGCTTTTTTCAGCCTGAAGTTACGCAGATGGTCGGCTGGCGTGACATTTAACAGGCCCTTGAGCTTTCGATACAATTGTCTTTGGCTGACTGCCAGCGCCTTGGCGATGGTTTCAACTTTCAAGTCCGGGTGATCAAGATGTTGCTCCAATGCGGCTTCGAACCTTTTCATAAACTGTTGTTCATGCACCGCCCACTCAGTGATTGGCGCTGACTGCTCATTTGCCTGTACAGGGTTATTGTCAGGCGCACCATTGTCTTGATAAAACCGCTGCTTTAATAACTGCCTGATGCTTAACAGGTTTTCTATTCTTTGGTTTAACTCTTCGGCGTCAAATGGTTTGGCCAGATATTCATCGGCCTGATTTTTCCACCCTTGCAGGCGAGCGTCCCTATCACTGCGGGCCGAGAGCAATATCAAGGGAATATGGCTGGTCAATTGATGGTCTTTAACAGACCAGCACAGGGTAAAACCGTCCATTTTCGGCATTATCACATCACTGATAATTAAGTCGGGAATGATATTGATGGCCATAGCCAATCCTTGTCGGCCGTCATAGGCAATGTGAATATCATAATGGTCGATCAATAGGGTTTTTATGTAGTCGGCCATATCGGCATTGTCTTCAACAATCAAAAGGGTTGCCCTGTTTATGGCATCGTTGATGACCACTTTGTCAGATGTCGTTGTCGTTTGTTGCGCAACAAGGCTTTCAATTTCCATTACAACTACCTCGCTATTGGCCATGCTCAGCGTCGACGCTGTGGCTGATTGGCGCTGGTCGGGGTGATGTCTGGGCAAACTAATGCTAAATGTAGCGCCTTGTGCCGTGTCACTTTCGACCTCAATGCTGCCTTGATGAGTCACCACCAGATTTTTGACCAGTGCCAATCCAATGCCTGCACCGGTGATCTGTTCGCTATGGGTGTCACAGACCCGGCTAAAACGTTCGAAAATCAAAGACTGTTGGCTTTTGGCAATGCCTACACCGGTGTCGCTCACCATTATTTTTACTTTGTCTGCTGACGTGGCTTTGATGTGCAACCCGACATATCCCCCTGCCAAAGTGTACTTAATGGCGTTTGACAATAAATTCAACAGCATTTTTTCCAACGCGTCCGGCGTGAGCTTTAACCACAGGTCATCCATTGGGTTGAGGGTCAGCCGGATATTTTTTTGTTGGGCTATCGGGGCAAATGAGTCGACAATAAAGCGGGCAATGGGTTCAACCCTGATAGCGTGGCGGGCGACGACTTGTTCAACGTTCAGTTTTTCCATATGCAGCAGTTGATCAACCATTCTCAACAATCGGTTGCCGTTTCGTTTAACCACCTGCAGCGCACTTCTTTTGCCAGCCTCAGACTCTCGGCGCAACAGTTGCTCGACAGGCCCTAACACCAAGGTGAGTGGCGTTCTGAATTCATGGGATACCGTGGCGAATTCCTGATGTTTTTTATCCAGTATCTGGGCCAATTCAGCGGTGCGTTGGGCGACAGTGTTTTCCAACTGTGTTGCCCTTTTTCGGATTGACTGGGTACGTATCAAATAAAATAGATAAAATACGCCACAAAATGCCAGTAAACAAAGTGTTCTGGCCCACCAGGTCTGCCACCACCGCGGCAATACAGTAAACTTGAGGGTCGCCTCTTTTCCCCATAAACCATCGCTGTTGCTGCCTTGTATCTTGAAGGTGTAATCTCCCGGATTGAGGGTTTGATACGAAATGGTTTGCTTGTCTTGGTTTAAGTTGATCCATTCGTTATTCAAGCCAGCCAGCCGGTAGTGATTTTTATTGGCTAACGGGTAGGCATGGCTGGCATTATAAAAGCCAATGTCCAGCGGAAAGTCATCGCCGCCAATCAAAACCGGGCCTTGGTCCTGGTTCAGCTGATTTTGGCCTTTTTTATCCACCAGATGGGTGATAAAACTGTCGGCAGCAAAATCATTAATTTTATCAAGCGAGTCGGTTGTGGTGACAAAACCATGGTAACTGGAGAAATACAGTTGACCTCTAAATTGGTCACACCAAACACCGTTTAAGCCACCATCGGGCAGGCCGTCTTTTTCTGAAAAACGTTGATGTGTGCCGTTTGACGTGTCAATTCGATGCAGGTTGCCGCCCACTTGGCTTACCCACCAAATACTGTCTCCTTCGTTATAGACACATCCTGAGTTTTGCACCTGATCAAAGCGGATATTGGTCAGTATCTGAGTGTCTAGGTTATAGCGCGAAACCGAAAGGTCTTTGTGATAGATAAACAAGCGGTTGCGCTTTTTGTCAATCTGTACAGCGTCACTGTCGAAGCGCGATTGGCTGATGATACGCTGCGCGGTTTTATTGACTGACAAGGTACGCAATCCGGTTGCTGACACCAAAGTAAGGGTGTTGTCCTGACCGGGGCTGACAAATTTCACTTTTGATGGCAAGCCTGTTAGCTGTTCATCAGGTTCAATGGGTCGGGCTGAGTCAAGATCAAACAGGTAAAGTCCGGTCAACTGTGAAACTGCCCAGAGCCGGTTGAGGCTGTCAGTTGCCAGTGAAGGGATGCTACTGGCCAAAGCGGGCACTTTATAGGTCGTTTTTATGCCTTGGTTGCCTACCGCCACTACGGTGTTCGCCAACCCCAAAAAGTAGCTGGATTGACCCCTGCGCAGTGCTGAATATGACTTTATGTCAAATGATTGCCCCATAGCGTTGATGTGGGTCTTTTTATTGTTGCCGAGGATCATTTGATCATCTTCAAAAGACAAAAATGTCAGGTTTTCATCGATATCAGTGCCAGGGGCAAGGTCAGCTTTATTGAATCGGTTAAAAACCATTGAGTGATAATAAATGCCGTGGTTTTCGACCGACACCCAAACAGAACCCTCGCGATCTACAGACAGTTCGGTGACCTGATAGTCTTTGTTTGCCAAAGCAAAATCGTCTTTGCCGTCTATTTTTGTAAAGTATTTGTCTTTGAACAACTTGCTGTATAACTTATGGTCGGCGATCAGCCATATTCTCTGCCCGCTTGTGACCAGCTTGGTGACTTGGGTAAAGCCGAAGGATTCTTCGACCCGGGTAAAAAGTGCCTGGTGTAAATCAAATGTCATCAATCCCTTTGAGGTTGCCAGTAACAGTGTGTTGTCGGACATCATACTGACCGCCCTTATGGCTGTTCTGGTTTTAACTGGCAGATCGTAACGTTTGAATTGGTAGCCACCACCTGCCAAGGTCAACCGGTATAATTTGGACAAACCTGAACCGATGACAAATTCTGTCGAATTAAGCGGCGTTATGGTGTAGGGGAAAATATAAGGTGTGCCCTCGTCAAACATACTTTTAGGAAAAACAACAGGTTGCCAGGGGCCATTAAGTGAATCAAGGGTATATACGCCCAATAAAGTGGTGATCCATAATTGTTTGTCATCCACTGCCGACATGCCCGTGATGTTGTGGTGTTTGAGCGGTAGATTATGCCACCTGACAAAACGGTCATCCGCCTCGTCATAATGGATAACTTGCTTGTTATAGGAAAAAATCACCCGATCAAAAAATTGATAACTTCTGATTGAAGGGTTATTCGACAGATAATCGGCGATATTGCCCGGCAACGCGTAACGTTTGGTTGTATTGCCTTGTTTTTTGACAATGTACTGTTCAAATATAAACCATTTGGTATGACGCTGGTCGCTGAATATATGTAAGGGGATATTAAAGGCCGATTCAGTACCCAGCGTGGTTTTTTTAAATGTCAATTGACTACCGTGCAATGGGGTAAAGCTGTCGGCATAACTATGGATGCTTAGAATGGACGCAATGACCCAAAAAAAGATAATCATTGCGTCATGAGCGGTTTTCATTGCGCTAACTTTTATTGCGTAAAGAATGACGGCTAGGGATCAGTGGGTGTCCGTATTAATTTGCATGAACTTGGACTGATACTACACATTGCATCATCTGGTTCAGGCGTTGACGGATGCACCTGATAGAAGGCTGCAGTGGCTGTCTCATATAACTTTTGCAGTGATATCGAGTTACCGGTCTGTGGATTGACCCTTGACAGTGAAACGGGTGCCCATTCGTTCGGTTCACTGTTCTCATAGTAAATCACTTTGCCATTGGTAGCATGGCTGTTATTGATGCCCAAGGATAAGGCCAATCCAAGGGTCAGTGGCAACAGAGATATTTTTGTTATTGAGGGTAAAAACATGGATGCTCCGAATACTTGCCTGTTCAGACAAGCAGATCCTTGTCTGTGGCAGAGTTCATAATTAAAAAAATCAGCACAAGTTTAGGGAGAAAGTAGCCGATGGTCAACCATCGGTGGGTTTTCAAAAAATAATAGGAAAATAATAGGAGCCAGAGCCCGGTTTGCAAATAACGAACTCTGAGCGTTGCATTGCATTGGGTACCCTTGGTGTACAAAGCAGCTGGACATGGTTCGTCTTAAAAATCCACGCATGTACGCCAGCACCATACTGTTGGGATTAAAATTATCGTTAAACTTGTTTTGCTCAACGCCAATCAGTAATATCGCATCACAAACAATTTTAGACCAGTCACTTTTTATGAAGAAACAACACAGTATTTTATGGATAGCCTCCCTTGTTATTGCCTACTTTGGCGGTTACAACACTCAATCACTTCTTGCACCAAACGATCCGCAGCTTGGTTATGAACAGCCTGACTCACCCGATAAAGTAAACGAAACCAGTGTCGATGCTAACAAAGCAACAGCCATTACCCAGTTGACAATGACACAAAAAACCAATAGTACAGCAATAAATAGTACAGCAACAAACAAACCGCCGGTAGTAAGCGATGTGCTAGAAGCGTTAAAATCTTTGCTTGGCAATGGTGGGCAGTCGATTGACTTGGCGGCTCTCGCAGAGTCTTACAACCTGATAAAAAAGTTGACTGAACAGCAGTTGATTGATGCTTTGACACAGCTAAAAGGGGATTTGAACAACCCCAACAATTTAACGCCTCTGCTACTCATCCTGTCTCAATATGCTCAAAAAAATCCTCAACGCTCAGTCGAATTTGTACAAGACAATATGTCTTCGACACGCTCAAAAATGGTAGCAATGTCAACAATAATACAAAGCTGGGCTAAAAACGATCCGCTGGCGGCCTATGATTGGTATATGACAACCAAAGACAATAACGAATCAAATGGCTTGCTGGGTAAACATGCAGCCGGATTGTCTTCAATTTTCCAAGGGCTGGCGAAAAGAGATATCAATGATGCGATCGAAAAATTGGCAGACCTGACGGGAGATACCCTGGGCCTTAGTTCGGCAGTTTCCGCTATGACCGGCGAGTTGACTGATAAAGCAGAGTTTACTGATTTTATTGCAAAAACCAGTGAATTTGATGATAAAAGTGCCAGAGACGGGGCAATTCGAACCTGGGCAATGAAAAATCCGCAAGAAATGACAGATTGGTTTGATACGATTGACGATAGCCATGACAAGACAGCACTTCAAGAAAAAGCACTTGCGGGCTGGATGATGACAGACCCTAAAAATGCCGCCGATTGGTACATCAATACTGCCGAAGAAAAAAACAAGCAAGTTAATGCCGATAAAATAGTCAGTAAATGGAGTCAAAGTAACCCCGAGGCTACACTGCAATGGATTGGTCAACAGGCAGGCATAGACGCCCAAAAGAGCACTCAGAAACTGTTAGAATCTTCAGCCTTCTTTCAACCTGAATTTGTCAACAATAATCTCGAACTGCTGGCAAATGTTAAAGATAAAGTGACTATTTCCCTGTCACTTTACATAGCGTATGACCGTAACAACAAGAAAAAAGCGGCGGAATTTTTGAAGCAATCGCCTTACAAAGACGAATTAAACAAGATGATAGAGTCATATAAAGCTATGTAGAAAGTAAAAAATAACAATAGGGGCCAGCGCCCGGTTTTCAAACCACGAACTCCCAGAGCTGGGATTTGGCGGGAAACAATCATTAGACTGGCTTTATTTCGAGGGTCTTCCCGCTCGCTCGGCCTTTACTCTATGCTCCCCAATAAAGTAAACCAGAACCTATAAACCAAAACACCCATTGTGGTAAAAATAGAAGTGTTTTTGCGTCACTTTTGAGCCAAAAAAGTTGCAGCAACCAAACTATGCCCCACAATAAATAAAGTAAACTTAAAAATAAAGTTAACTCATATTCAAAGGTGATTAATTCGGTAAGTGAAATAGTAAATAGAACGGCGGTAACCGCAATTAAATCTATCGCTAACATCTGGAATGCACACATCGATTGCTTCCAATTATAGGTCAACTTGATATTCGTTTGATCGGGAGCAATACTTGCAGTTTCTTTAGTTCCACCAATAATGTGGGCAATTACCGCTAACAAACTAAAGCAAGCCACAATAAGTACAGGTATATTCATATTATCTCTCGTAAAGGAAATTTTAAAGCTTGCACCAACTTCATACCCACTTAAAGGATCTATTGGCTGTGTGAAATCTTCGCCCATAGAAGCAACAGTGGATTTATTTAAGTACATTAATATCCCATAATATCAAAGCATTAGATACCACAAAAGATTCATTCTTAGAAAATAGGGGCCAGAGGTCGGTTTACAAATAACGAACTCTGAGCGTTGGAGTTGGTGGGCCATAAAGGGCCTTTATCCCTTGATAGCAACGATGTCTATTTCGTTATGCCCCTTGCGAAACCAAAAATGCAAAAAAGCATCACTAATTTGGTAATGATGGCCTCTGGCACCGGGTTTGACGTCCATTGAGTGGAATTTTTGAACCAAATCGAACGTTGTCACCAAATTGTCCAGGGTTTCGTTTACCCAAATACCAATATAGGATTCGATCTGTGGTTTGGTGTTATTACCAGATGCGATTGCGCCCAGAATGTCAAAATAAGTCCGGTGTTTTTGCGAAAAATCATCAACTAGTCTGTGTCGGCCTTCATCAACCAAGGCTTTGACCATCAAAAGTCAGGATCTGGCGTGACAAAATCCTCCCAGACCACCTGATTCCGACCCTTGTTTTTGGCTTGACAGAGTTGTTTATCAGTTTGTTTAATCAGCCAAGCGGTATTTTGTGGTCTTTGTGGAATGACGGTCACCAAACCCTGACTGACTGTGGCAATGCCTCCGGGGGCATTGGCGTTTGGAAACTCTAACCGCTGTACCTTGACCCGAATCGCTTCGGCTATTTTTAGTGCGTCTTGGCGATAAGTATTTGACATCACAATGACAAACTCCTCACCACCAAAACGGGCGTAGAGGTCACCGGGGCGTTTGACAAAACCGGCCAATTTGCCCGCGAGGATTTTGAGAAATTCATCGCCGGTTTGATGGCCGTAATTTTCGTTGAGCAATCTGAAATGGTCGATATCAATCATCAACAGCGACAAGGGCAACAGTAATCGCTGGCAGCGCCGCCATTCATCTTCAATCACCTGATCAAAACATTGGCGATTGGCGATATTGGTTAATCCGTCAATATTGGCTAGTGCCAAAGCCTTTTCTTCTGCCAGTTTGCTACGGGTAATGTCTTGGTGAATGATGATGAAATAAGGGGTTTGTCCACAGGCCGATTTTGACACCTTCATCATAAACCAGCGATAGTCATCAATGCTGTGGCAGGGGTACTCCAACTCCAAATGTTGCAGCTCGCCATTAATGACCTGTTTGATGCCTTTTATTGCATCACGACCAAACTCATCGCCTGCAGCCGCTGCTTTTTGACAGATATTCAGGTAATTAACAGACTGCCAATTACTTTGCGTTAAACAACCATTTTGTTGTGCATAAGCAATCCAACTTTGATTGACATATTGAATTTCGCCTTGGCAATCAATGACAGCAACATGATGGTCAATACAGTCGAGTATCATGGCAAAAAAATCATGTGTATTTGAACTGAACAATGGCGATTCTCCGATTTATATTTCACGTTGCAAAAATATGAATGATAGCAATTTAGTACAGACTTGCAATGATTCATCGACGCGAATGAAATCCCTAACTTACGCTGCATTCTTTGCCGATCAGGCGCCAGCCTTTTGCAGGTAGGGTTTTACAATGCGCGGTCAGCCCAAGGTTTTAAGTATGAACTCATATTCATATGAACCAAAGGTTATAGTAATTTATTGATACTACTACCTGTTTTTAACTATCAACTTTACCTGATATTGTGGCAGCGCAATCGCCAACACTTGGCGCTGAAGCTATTATCTCAAGCTTTGGATAAAGCGATTGGTCATGAACGGTATGAAGTAGCAGGTCATTATCTTTATCAATTAGCTTGGCATAAAGCTGAGTTGGGCATATTTACCGATGCCAAAGCACTATTCACCCGCTTGTTGGATAATAAAAATTCAGTCGGCTCTAAAGCTGGGGCGTATGGTCAAATTGGCCGTTGCATAACCAATTTAAATGGACTGAATAAAGCATGGCAATACATAGATAACATCACTGTTGAAAATAAATTTGACGAACAAGAGTCATCGCAATGCGTACAACAATTGGCGGATGTGGTGCTGGACTGTGAACGCCACCGCAATGCAGGTGAAGCTTTTGTTTTGGCCAAACAGTTATTGTTGGATATTAGTAACCGTGCAGCATTAGCCACCGAGTCTGGTGTGCGAACAATGTGGATCAATATGGTTGATGTCGGTGTTTCTTTGGTTTTACAACGAGATATCTTGGCTGAGGTTGTTGAGTTGTTAGGTGAAAGACTAAGTGAATTGGTCAATGTATTGGCTGCTTGGTTAGATGACTTGGATAAAACAATTGAAGAACGGGCGTTTTATCGTAAACGATTAGACCCGGATTTAAAAACGTCGTTTGTTGCCCTGGAGCAGAATTTGTCTGTCAAAGCAAAAGCGCGATATGGAATTGACGCAGGAGATGAAAATGAGTGAATTTGAAATAGATAACCGTCTCAACAAATCATTGACCCCACCAAAAGTGAGAAACATTAAACGCATTGGTAGATGAGGAGCAAAATGCGCTGCCTGTCGCAATTGTTCAAGACATATTGATTATCGATCTATAACCTTCTTCAGACTTTAACCGATAAGGAGGCAACGCCTTGAAATTTAAATACACGATACTTTATGTTGATGATGTTGTTGAAACATTCAGTTTCTATGAAAAAGCATTTGGCCTTAAAAAGAAAATGCTCCATGAGAGTGGAGAGTATGGGGAATTAGATACGGGCAGTACGACACTTTCATTTTCCTCTGTCAAGCTCATGAAAGAACTAGGAAAAAATCCTGCTAAACCTAACCTAAAAGCCCCCACGTTTGAGATAGCTTTTGAAACTGATAATGTAAAGACGGCACTGTCTAAAGCACTGGAGGCGGGAGCCTCACTCGTGCAAGACGCTACGGATATGCCTTGGGGTCAGACAATAGCTTATGTAACCGAGAACAATGGCTTTTTAGTTGAAATTTGTACGCCTGTAGCTTCTCAGGCATAGCCTTTGTCATTTAGCTGTCTGATAATAGCTGGAGAATTTAA
>JABSOG010000201.1 GCA_013216025.1 Algicola sp.
TTAGGGCTGGAGAAACGGAGGCTAGCAAGGGGGTCAAAGCAATTGAATTTCTCGAACAAAAAAGATTTTTGTTCGAGAAGTTCAATAGCACTGACCCCAGCTGGTGATGGCTTCGGCGACACGTTAGGGGCTGGAGGTGGCTGCGGGCTGCACCGGCTGGGGTCAGTGCTAATTAAGGTTCGTGGACAGCTTGCCTGTCCCTGATCTTAATTTGCTTTGACCCCCTTGCGGAGCCTCCGTTCCTCCGGCCCTTAACGAGTCCGACACAAAAAAAACTATTGCGCCTTGTACTTCAACTCCCCACCAACCCAGGTCTGTAACACCTTGGTTTGCCATAACTCGTTGGCTGGTGCGTTAAACACGTCTTTGTCGACCAAAATAAAATCAGCCCATTTGCCTTTTTCCAGGCTGCCGAGCACATCATCTTGGTGGGCAGCATAAGCCGCGTCGAGGGTAAATGAGGTTAACGCCTGGGCTGTGGTCATAGCCTCTTGGGGGATCCAACCGGATTTTGGCTGGTTTTCGCGGTTTTGGCGGGTTACTGCTGCGTGAAGTCCGAAGAACGGATTGGCCAGTTCTACCGGAAAATCTGAACCACCAGCGATTCGGCTACCTTGTTTTAAAAATGTCTGCCATGCATAGGCACCTTTCAAGCGCTGCGCCCCTACCCTGTCTTTGGCCATATTCATATCACTGGTGGCATGTGTTTGCTGCATTGATGGCATAATGTTCAAGGTTTTGAATCGGGGAATATCAGAAAGTGCCACTACTTGGGCATGTTCTATGCGGTTTCTCAACAAACGACCGTTACTTTGACCTTTATAAGCGTGTTCAAAGTGGTCTAATACGAGCTGATTGCCTTTGTCACCAATCGCATGGACGTTCAATTGAAAGTTATGCTTAAGCACTTGTTCGAATATCAATGACATTTGTGGTTGCGACACCAACATTAGCCCTGTTGCACCGGGCTTGTCAGAATAAGGTTTCAATAATGCCGCGCCTCGACTACCCAATGCACCATCGACCGACAGTTTGACGCTGCGAATTGACAACATATCTTTACTGTCTTTTATATGACCCTGCTCTAAAACCTGAAATAACTTGGGGGTTAGCGCGTCGACCATGCCATAAATGCGCAGGTTCAGTTTGTTGTTTTTGGCGTTATATTTATACAAGTCATAAGTACTGTGTTTGATGCCCGCATCGTGAACACTGGTGATCCCCAGACTCAACAGGTGATCCATCGCAAGGTCGAGTGCCACTTGCGTTTCGGCCACCGTGGGTTTGGGCATTTTGTTTTCCAGCAAATCCATCGCATTGTCTATCAAAATACCCGTTGGCTCGCCAGCCGCATCGCGGATGATAGCCCCACCATCTGGGTCGAGGGTATCTTTGGTGATCCCGGCAAATGCCAACGCCTTTTGATTGGCCCAGCCTGCATGACCATCCACCCTTTTTAACCACACAGGCCGATCATTCAAATATTCATCTAAATCTTTTGCTTGAGGATATTGACGACTGGCCCATAATTCTTGATTCCAACCCCTACCCTTTATCCAGCTCAATTGCGGATGTTTTTTAGCATACGCCTGAACGGCCTGCACAGTATCGCCCGCCGAGGCCAACCCGCGAACATCGATACTGAGCTTGCCAAACCCCAAACTCAGTATGTGACCATGGGCATCAGTCATGCCAGGCAAAAGGTATTGATTTTTACCATCGATAATACGGCTATCGTTATATTTCGCCGCAAGCGTGGCATCGCCTGTAGCAACAACTTTGCCGTTGTCGAACACCAAGGTCGAAAACGAGTGCCACTTGGGTTGAGTCACAGCAGATCCGCTGACCAGCGTATACCCCTGGATATTTTTGACAACGGTTGGTTTAGCGACGGCACTTTTAGCAACAGCACCAAAGCACAACGCCATTGAGATAAGGCCCAGAAACGGTTTGATTTTCATAGTTTTGTATAACACCAAAATGTGAATTGTTATTTTGCTGACATTGTACGCACTTAATCTGTAAATGCAGGAAAAAGCTGAGGAAAGTTAAAAAAATCTTTGCTATCAAGCGATATTTAGGTAGAATCCCTGCGTTCAAGTCGATGCAACGATTTGGCATAACGGTTCAATGTAACAATGGTGGCTGTAGCTCAGCTGGTAGAGCTCCGGATTGTGATTCCGGCGGTCGCGGGTTCAAACCCCGTCAGCCACCCCACTCTTTTTCTTCCTTTAAAACGGCCTTCCCTTAGTAGAGCTGACGAAACAACAAGCAAACCTGAACGGCGATATCAGAATACGTCTTAGGCTTACCACGTTGGCGTAAGGCTTCATTATATTCAGCCCAATGGGTCACTTTATATTTCATTTTTTTAAAATTGACTAAATTTTGATTTATTCAATAATGCCCCCGCCTGCAGTAACGGCTTGCCCACCACCATTGGGGTTATCTGAAACTGAGAAAGCTAATGCCACTAATTCCAAATCGTTAGTCGTTTCATTCATCCGAAAATCATATTGACCTACTTTTTGCGGCGCAAGAAAAGTCATAACGCCCGAAGTTTGATTATTAATATATTGATAGGACAGATCATGCTGGTCATTTTGAGCCGTACTACCGTGCTTAATATTTGCCGGCCCCAAGCCCACCCAGGTTTTCTTGGTATAAGTTGATGCCGCCTTAAATGAAAGTGTGATGGTTTCACCGGGTTTATAAATTGACTTTGCTAGTGAAAGTTGTGCCTTTGATTTATCCACCCTGACATCAAATGCCACTGCAGTGAGTTCCACACCATTGGTGATATCATTCATCCTAAAATCATACCTGCCCTGTTTATTGGGGGCATTAAACACCATGGTTCCATTGCTGCGACTCTCCACATACCGATAAGCCATATCATGCTGATCATTTTGCTCGGTACTGCCATGTTCAATGTTTGCAGGCCCTAGGCCTATCCAGGTCTTTTTAGCATAAGCAGGAGAGGCTATAAAAGACAAAGTAATTTTTTCATTAGGGGCATAGACAGCTTGGGGTAAACTCAAATTAGCGGCGGCTTTATCCACCTTAACCTCAAAGGCGATGCTGCTAAGTTCTAAATCATTACTTGTATCATTCATTCTAAAATCATATAAACCTTGTTTATTCGGCGCTGTAAAAGACATGATCCCAGAGCTACGACCTTTGACATACCGATAAGCCATATCATGCTGATCATTACGCTCGGTACTGCCATGCTCAATGTTTGCAGGCCCCATGCCTATCCATGTTTTTTTGGTAAACGTCGCCGGGGCAGTAAAAGACAAAGTAATCGCTTCATTAGGGGCATAAGCTGTTTTGGGTAAGGTGAATGTTGCCGCAGCCTTGTCCCCTCCCACCGGCAAAGCTATCGTGGCTGTTTCCTTTTTACTGCCCGTATCATTTAAACGAATATCATATTCACCCTGTTTAGTTGGGGTCTGTTCACTGGTTTGAGTCTCCGATGGCATAGTCGGCGGATTCTCTCCTCCTTCATTATTGGTTATTGATAGAAAACCATTTTGCCCACTGCCAACATTTTTGCACACCCGGGCAACATCAACCTTTACCTTGTAGGTGTCTGGGCTTAATAACAAATGCCTGTCATCATCAATCCCTTGGCACCAGTCCTTATGATTGGAGTCGCACTGCCCTTTGATAAAAGTGCCTTTATATATCAAGATATTACTTAGTGTCAGCCTGTAATTGACGGATGATTCACCCGCGCGCCAATTATACCAGGTCGTGATCCGGTTAATGACCGATTGTGTGGGAAGTGTGACCACAGTAGTATCAGTAAGGCTACAGGTATCATCATTCCAGTTGTCAAAGACAGTGGTGCCATATGCGTTGATAACCAACATGCCATTAACCAGCAATGTCATGGCAAAGAGATGAGAACGGTTCGTCATGGCAGGCAATACTCAATAAATTAAGTTGTAAAAAGCATAGCAGCTCTTTTGGAGCAAGTCTTGCCTCGTGTAGGCATTGTAGAATAAATCAAAATTTGACCATAAGTGTCACCGGTCATTTATAATGAAGACCATTTTTCATCTAAATTACAGACGCTATGCATCTAGCTCAGACTAACTGTATAATGCGATACCAATCAGACTTTACGCTCAAAGCTATGTTTAATGCCAACCACTAACCAAACAAGTTTGACGGAGCTCGCAGAGCCAAGCCAAAATCACCAGCACTTCAAAATATTTAAGCCATATGGGTTTTTGAGTCAGTTTTTACCAGAATCACGAAAGAACAAACATCTACTAGGCGAGCTATTTAACTTCCCCGATAGAACGATGGCGATTGGGCGATTAGATCATGACTCCGAAGGCTTATTGTTACTCACAACCGACGGTATGATGAGCTACAAAGTCAGAGACAAAGGTATAGAAAAAGAGTACTACGTGCAAGTTGATGGCGCGATCACTGTAGAAGCAATGTCACAGCTGCAAAATGGTGTTGAGATTGGTATCAATGGGACTAAATATCTAACCCTGCCTTGTAAAGCGTTCAAGCTAGACGGTGAACCTCAACTCCCTACTCGGGGTCGTAAAATCCGCGATCCGAGACATGGCCCGACTAGTTGGATCTCTATCACTCTTTGTGAAGGGAAAAATCGTCAGATAAGAAAAATGACTGCTGCTGTGGGCTTTGCCACATTAAGACTGGTAAGAGTTCGGATTGGCGACATCCATATCGATAGCTTGATTGCCGGTGACGTTGTTACGCTACCTAATTTTGACGCCGCACTTAATTGGTCACTTTAATCAAACCGGAAAACTCGTTACTGGCTCATTGAATATTGATGACTAGTCGTCGTGAGAGTGCTTTTTAATGTATCAGCATCCATAGATTGCTTGGGATTTTTCGCAAAGGCTCGCACCTTGATTTTGATTTTGCTCTGCAGTAATAAAAAGTTTTTATTATAGGTAAAGTTACCTTGGTAAGCTATGTTTAATTCATGTGCTGGCAGTTTTTCTCGACCACCGTGTTTGTAGTTATCTTTCGTTGAGAAGGTAACTTCAATTTCAATGGTATTGGCTTGTCTGTCAATATCCTTAATCGTCAGTAAGCAGTTATCATCCAAAATATTGTTCATCTCAATAGTGATGTCGCGACCGAGTAAATTCTCGGCAAATGCTTCACAGTGATCATAGACCTTTTCGCCAATAATAAGCCGATGCAAGTCGATGGTTGTCCCTGTTGCCATTGAACGTTTTCGCATGATCTGTTTTAACATGCTGACACCCAAATACTGGCTAGCCAGTGATGAAGCAGTGGGTACAAGGCTTTCTTCAAATGCCTCACCTGACATCGAATCACCTTGTTCTGTACGATTAATCTTAATGGGGGCTTTGGTCAGTAAGTTAAGTTGTTGCTTGGTTAGTGTGTTGTCGGTGTAGGCTGAAATGGTTAAATCGATGGTTGATATTTGTCCTTTAGCATTGTTAGCAAGCGACACAGATTGTAACGTCGCTGTTTTAACTGCTTGCTTAACCACCTTGCCTTTACCATCTAACTCATCTGTCACCATCGTTGTCTTGACTGTTAAACCTGGCGGGAAAGCGGGAATATCGATTTGAATCATATCTGCAGGAGAGAAACGTCGCCAACTCATTTTATTACGGGAAGAGGCGGTATATTTTTTGTTGCGACCTTCCATCTGATGGCGCGTTTCACGGCCATTAGCGCCACGTAAAGATCCATCGCTCAGATCAATGGTAAGGGTGCCTTTTATAACCCCATAGTTGCGGTTTGACTCTGAGCTTTTGTGGTTAAATTCACCATTCAAGGTGATCGTGGCGAGATTTTTTTCTACTGAGGTGATTGTTGCGGTAAAAAATTGCATCGGTGGAATTCGATTGACAGGCCGTCCAAGTAATGCACTGAGCAGAGTCTCGGCAATCTGTTTGGTGCTGATGCGAGGAGCATCACCCAATACAGAATAAACTAAAATAGGTATATTTTTAGCCAATGGGCCATGACTAAATAGTGTTGTCACAATGTCTTGGTGAGCTCTAATGGTGGCCCCAAGTGCTATCACTTGCTGAGCGGTTGACGCCTCCACAGCCTGGTTTTGCATGTTTCTAACGTCAGACCTGTCACCTTTTGGGGTGCTTAATAAAAGGTATGTGCTGCCCATAATTGCGGACTGCTCAGGCTTTGAATCTTTGGTTTTCTTAATCGTCAGATCAATGGCTTGAATAATATAAGCATCGTTACCATCCTTCATCCGCATATGATATTCAACTTGCGCTGCGCGGTTCGAATAAACATCAGGAAACATCATCGATATTGTGTCCAATAGCCAGGTAGTGGAATAACCTACGCTGGTCTGATGGCGAAAATAGATAGTATCTTTAGCTTGTAGCGGTTTAATTGCGGCAGTAACAAAATCGTCTTTGGTTGCTTTGTGTATATTGATTGTTAGCTCAAGTTCAAACGTTTTTTTTGCGGTTTTCTGCGCTGTATCTAAGTCAATGTAGCTGAGATATCGATGTTGCTCGTCTAATTTCATCTTGGTGTTGATTTTATCCGCACGCTGAGTAATGGCGTAAGCGCCCGCTATTTTATTGTCAACTTCTAGCGCTTGCTGAGCAAAGTGTTTAACGACATGACCACCTGACAGGATGATTGTTGCGTAGTCCGCAAAGGTAGCGCTAATAGGTTTGCTGACGCTATGGCCATCGGTGGTGGTCAAATAAATGATGTTATTTCGACGCGTGGCGAGCATGACGACGTTTCTTGGAGAGAAATATTGTGATTTTTCTCCCGACTTACTTCCCCATTTTAGCCCATCAATCAGCTCAATCAATACCGCCGAAGGCCGTCCATTGTCAATCGATTTGGTGGTGACTCGCAAATAAATTTCTGCATTTTTGGCTAGATAAGTAATTGGCACACTTTGGGAACCCTTGGGGTCGGTAAAAAAGGGATCACCAATGTCAAATTCACGCCACTGGGTTTTCGACCTTATTTGGTATATCCATTGGTCATCTATTTGGTGCTTATAGGTGATTTTGGCCAGATCAGCTTTTAATTTATCGGAATATGATTTATCAGCTGTCCATGCTAGTGTCGAATTAAAACATAAGCCTATTGAAACAAGGGCAGTAAGAATAAGTTTAATGAGGTACATATTTTGATACCTTGATGGTGGCAACCATAGAATATTAGTAATAAAACAGTATTAAGACAAACATGTACCCTACAGGGAACTAATAATAAGCTCGATAACTAGGGCCTTTCTTTAGCGTTGTTATTCGAAATACACCCATTGTAGTCTCCAGAAAAAGTGTTTGGATGCCGCGAGTGAAAGCACCATAACAGCATCCCCTATGATACTTTACTGGTTTAGGGTCTTTTGAGGATAAAGCACCCAATACCGTCAAAAATTTTCTTGAATACGTTGAAGCAGGGTTTTATACCAATACAATTTTTCATCGGGCCATGAAGGGCTACCTTGTTCAAGGCGGTAAGTATGGCAACAATTTAGAGGAAAAGGATACCCGTCCACCTATTAAGAGTGAGGCAGGCAATGGCCTGTCAAACGTCCGGGGAACAATCTCGATGTCTCGTACAAACGAAATTGATAGCGCAACATCACAGTTTTTCTTCAATATCAAAGACAACAAGACGCTGGATAGCTATGGCGGTGGTTATACCGTCTTTGGCAAAGTTACCCATGGATTTAACGTAGTGCATAATATAAGTCAAATGCGGGTAAGCGGTAAGAAAATCAAAGATCAACGTTATATGCCGGTCTTTACTGTGGTTATTAAATCGATAAGTATTATCATCAACCATACCTAATTTGAGAATACCATGTTCAGAATTATTACGGTTATACTTTTCACGCTTGGTTTTTCTGCTTATAGCAATGATATTGATGTTGCCCAATATACCAAAGCCGCTGAGCAGGGGCAATCATGGGCCCAATACAATTTAGGCGTTATGCACGAACAAGGAAAAGGTGTTGTCCAGGACTATAAGAAAGCCGTTCACTGGTTTACCCAATCAGCTGAACAGGGCTATTTATTGGCCCAGTTTAACTTGGGCTTTATGTTCGTGGGCAAAAAAGGTATTGCTGTGGACTACAGCAAGGCTTATATATGGTGGTTTATAGCAGCAAAAAATGGACACAAAAAATCCTTAAAGAACAGGGATATCATTGCTAAACAGCTTTCACCCACAGAACTGGAAGCTGCACAAGCAGCAGCCAGTAAGTTATACGATAAGATCAACAGCAAATAGCTTTTAACAACAAAAGCCCTCGCAGCATGGCTGGGAGGGCTTTTTAATGTTTTGAGCTTAGCTCAAATCTTGCTGAAGAACCTGCGTTTTGACGTTACTTGTCGCCGCCAAGCACCCCGCGCTCAACCTGATCACGTTCAATTGATTCAAACAGGGCTTTAAAGTTACCTTCACCAAAGCCGTCATCTTCTTTACGCTGAATGAATTCAAAAAATACCGGACCCAACACAGTTTCAGAGAAGATTTGCAGCAACAGGCGCGGTTGGCCATCTTTGATAGTACCATCCAGTAAAATACCGCGAGATTGCAATTCATCTGTTGGCTCACCATGGCCCGGCAGACGCTCTTCAAGCATCTTGTAATAAGTCTCTGGTGGTGCCGTCATAAACTTCATGCCTTTGGCCTTGAGTCTATCCCAGCAGGCTGGCAAATCGTCACAAGAAAATGCGATATGCTGTATGCCTTCACCGTTATACTTCATCAAATATTCTTCAATTTGACCACCGCTGCCCGCTTCTTCATTTAATGGAATACGAATTTTGCCATCGGGTGCGGATAAGGCTTTTGACACCAAACCGGTGTATTCGCCTTTGATGTCAAAATAGCGAATTTCGCGGAAGTTGAACAAACGCTCGTAATAATCAGCCCAATACTGCATGCGGCCACGATAAACATTGTGGGTCAGGTGATCCAGCGTATGGAAACCACACCCTTCAGGGTGTTTGTCTACCCCTTCAATCCAATCAAAATCAATATCATAAATGGTCAATCCGGGTTCGTAACGGTCAATCAAATACAAAGTGGCGCCGCCAATCCCGCGGATCGCCGGTAAATTCAATTCCATCGGTCCGGTGTTGATTTCAACTGGCTTAGCCCCTTTCTCTAAAGCAAGGTTATAGGCCTTATGAGCATCTTTTACCCTGAAAGCCATGCCGCAAGCACCTGGACCATGCTCTTCGGCAAAATACCAAGCGTGACTTTTGGGCGTGTAGTTGGTGATAAAATTGATGTCGCCCTGACGCCATAATTCAACGGCTTTGGATTTGTGCTTGGCGACCAATTCAAAGCCCATTATTTCAAATACGGGCTCTAAAATACCTCTTTTGGGCGCGGTAAATTCAACGAACTCAAAGCCGTCGAGTCCCATTGGGTTTTCAAATAAATCAGCCATTGTGTGCTCCTGTCTTGTTACCTTTTGGTAATCTGTAAGAAATTGAGATCATGGTAAATTATAGGAGACTTTTTGTCTTGCGCTGGCACGCCATTTTAAATTCTTTGGGACTGTATATAGTAAACAAATCTTTACGTTTAGAGTGGAAGTTGGTTTTATAACAGTAACTTAAGGATTTATTGAACGAGTAGTCAAAGCAATAGAGGGTCTTTTAGAGGAGTTCACTTAAGTGTTACAACACAATGTTGTTGGCGCATCCTTGCGCCTTGGGACCGATTATACCAATACCGGTATGTAGAGATTGATTAACTTGTCTTCTGATTCAGGTGTGGATAAATTACACGGCAGCCTGAACTGTCCCAGCGTCAACCGCTTTGGGCGCAATGCGCATGGGTTGCACTTTCCAATAAGTCAATGAACGCCATACCCATTCTAACGGTCCAAACTGGAAGTTATTCAACCACACTCTAGACAACACAGCCTGCATAGCAATGATGCCAACGACCATGGCCATTTGAGGTCCTCTAGAGATCTCGCCATACATGCCACCGGCATAACCGTAGAAGATACTGCTTAAGATAATTGAGTGCATTATATAGTTGGTTAATGCCATACGACCCATAGGAGCCAACCAAGACATTGCGCGTTTGCCCACATTTGTCAGCACTAACAAGGCAATACCACCAATGTATCCTGCGGTCATTAAGTACTGGCTAAACATAAACGTCGTTTGAGTGACCGCTCTTACCTCAATGGCTGATTCGAATACCGGGTGCGCCATTAACAACAAGCTGCCGGTGGCCATGAATAACCCACCGCCCAAACCAACCCAAGCCATGCCTTTAAACAAGTTAATGTGCAGCTCAGGCTTGCGCATTATACCGCTGGCAACAAACCAGTAACCCACCAAGAACAAAGGAAAACCCATAATAAGGACAAAAAACGGAGTGTCTTTTAGATATTCTAACGCTTGTTTGGTGCGATATACCGTTGAGGTCCAAAAGCTGTCAGAGGTAAAAGCCTCGTCTTCTGCCACTTTTCTTTTTGCGCGTCGGTCTAAGCTAAGGAAACGTCTTTGCGCTTTATGCGCCACCAACTCTTCGGCCGTCATGGCGTCTTCGTCAACTTCAGGTCTGGGTTCACCAGCGGCTTTACGCGCTGCTTCTATTTCAATCAAACTGGCTGACAATACCGGGTCCAATTTGATTTGGTCTGCACGAGCCATGACGGCCTTACGCTGTTCAAATTCGGTGATCATCACATCATTGGTTCGAGTCTGGCCAAAAAATATGCCAGCCCCCATAGACACGACCATCGGCAAAGCCAACATGACCAACCCAAGACGCAAGAAGCTGCGAGGGCTATCGAATCGTTGCAAAAAGTTATATTTAGATTTAAGACTGACCAGATATATCCAACCCAGCAAGAGCATACCACCAGCGGCATAATCGTGGAGAATGTCGCCACCCCACAAAAACATCATATGCGCCATGCCAAACAGAAACAAAAAGAGCATTCGGCGTGAAAACCAGGCACCAAAAGGACGGCCAGCATCTTTTGCCCGCAGCAACATCACCGCAAACCCCATACCAAACAACAGTGAAAACAGTTTATAAAATTTGCCTTCAACAATCAGTCTGACAAACCAGCCAGCGCTCCAGTCAAAACCACTGAGGCTGAAGTCAAAACGACCCAACTCAGTGATAGTACGGTTAAACCATTCGATGTTCATCATCAAAATGCCGATTAAGGCAAAGCCGCGCAATATATCCATTAGGTCGATACGTTTGGCAGCAGCGATAGGCGTTAATTCAGTTGGTGGGGTCATTGGCGCATTTTCGATGCTTTGGGTGTTTTCGTTTTTTTGGCTAATTTGCTCAGTAGGATGATCATGATCATCACTTGGTAGGGTTTGGTCTGCGTTCATTTTATCTATAACCTCATTGGTGTGGGCAATAATAAAGATATGTCTTAGTGGATGGCATAAGGCAAATTCCAGACCACAGTGTAACGCATTGTATTTATTG
>JABSOG010000202.1 GCA_013216025.1 Algicola sp.
GCTGAAACTACAGTTGGACCAGTAGAAGCTGCGGCTGCTGGTGCTGCCTTGGCTTTCTTTGGTGCCGCTTTTTTAGGGGCTGCTTTTTTGGCTGGCGCTGCTGCTTTGGCTTCTTCAGCAGGCGCGGCTGGGGCTGCGCCACCAGACAACTCGGCTGTCATGTCAACAAGGGCTGCTAAACGCACGTTTTTGCCGCCGTCGACACTGTACCAACCACCTTTGGCTTCGACTTGTGGTTCTTTGCCATTGGCTGCCTGATAGGCTGCGGTGAAATTAGCGATTACTTCGTCTTTATCAAGTTTGCTCATGGAAGTTCCTTGTGAGTATGATCTTATTTTTAATGACTGTTTTGTAACTTATACAAAGTTTTTGCCCAAAGCGCAATTTTTTCGCACAAGTCTTTAATAATTGTTACATTAAAGTACCATCCAGATCAAATTCAACGGACTTTGGAGCCATAAATCAAAGATGATCAAACGTAATGAGCTTTTAGACTACATTAACAATACACTGCAACCTAGGCAGATAAAAGACTACTGTCCCAATGGATTACAGGTCGAAGGATGCGAGCAGGTGAAAAAGGTGATCACCGGCGTGACCGCATCGCTGGCCCTAATTGAAGCGGCCATTGAACGTGGTGCCGACACCATTTTGGTCCACCACGGCTATTTTTGGAAAGGCGAAGCCGAGGCCATCAAAGGCATGAAAAAACAGCGACTAAAAAAGCTACTGGCTCACGATATCAACTTATTTGCCTACCATTTGCCGCTAGACATCCACCCAGAACTGGGCAACAACGCCCAATTGGCCAAATTACTGGGGATCACCATTGAGCGGGGGTTAGAGGTCGGCAACAAAACCAGCATCGCGATGGCTGGACGCTTGCAACAGCCACAAACGGCTGAAGAATTTGGTGCAACCATAGAGGCAAAACTGGGCAGAAAACCGTTGGTCGTTGAGGCCAACAAAGACAAAATCGAAACCATAGCCCTGTGTACAGGCGGCGGACAGGGGTTTATCGATATGGCGGCAGATCAAAGCTTTGATGCTTACCTCAGCGGCGAGGCATCAGAACAAACCATTCACACCTCACGAGAAATGAATATCCACTTTTTTGCCGCCGGACACCACGCCACCGAGCGTTATGGGGTTAAAGCCCTTGGCGAGCATCTGGCGGATAAATTTGGCTTGGATGTTGAGTTTGTTGACATTGATAATCCAGTTTGATGGGGGGATACCTATATTTTTCTGTTCATGTTGATTTGTTGCGTTTTGTATCGAGGCGGTGAAACTGACAGGTAACTGATATAGAATTGCGCGTCCTTTTTAAAGTGCCAGTTGTATAGGTACTTTATTGGATCTCAGGAAGTTGTGAGCGTTTCTTCAACGCTACCCTACTTTTGGGCAATACTATTTTATTATTTAAGGTTGTTTTATGAAGTACAGTTATATTTTGGCATGTATTGGTTTTCTGTTAATCGGCGCAGCGCCCAATGCGGAGTCTTCTCCGGTTAAACCTCATGAATGTCATTGGGACGGTGAAATGTACCATTGTGGCGTCGGCAGTGGCAGCGGCAGTGATGATGATGAAGAAGATGAATACATATTCGACCCTATCGGTAATACGCCATATGATGGTGACGGTATTAAGGATGATGACATTGTGGTGTATGGTCCACGAGAAGCAACACCAGCTGAAAAGGAAGCCGCAAAACAATCTTGTATTTCAGATGCCAATGCGCTTGGCACTCAATGCCTAGCCAGTTATGCTTCCTTACATGTTTATTGCAATGGCGTTAGTCTTCTGATTGGTGGTGCTGTATTAAAAGTTTTTTATGCTGGTATGGGTAATATTGGATGGCACGATGCTGGTAGTGGCGTTGCCACCACAACCACCATAGCCTCAGCATGCGCTTATGTGAACGTCAAAGCACAAGCATGGTGTAAAAATCAAACCGAAAGCAAAGTAAAAAGTTGCGGTTAAAAGTGTGGTTGGCCCTGATTTTAGGTTTTTAATCAGGGCCTAATTAGGTATGGAGGGGACTAGGCTGCAATTATTTAGTGTCGTTTTCAGTTTTGAGGATCAATAATTTATAAAGTATTTCCATTCGGTCATTGAGCCAAATGAACAGCATCGTAATTAACCCCATAAATCCAAATAACATAAAGTCATCACTTACTCCAACGCCAAAGCCTGTCAGTATAAGTGGGATCAATGACAATAACATTGGACTAATGAGAATAACCAGCGAATTTATCCTCAGCCTTTCAAATTTAGTGATGAGCTTGTTGTATCGACGCTGCTTATCCAATAAATGGGCCGCAGTTAATTCTTTTTCGTTGGTTGGTTGAATATCCACTATTTACTCCTGTAACTCAGGTACTGATTGTAATAATAACTGGTGATTGCCCGGGTTTGAAGTCCCCAGTTTTTGGGTGGTGACAACATGTATGGCTTTGATGTGAATGTTGTTGGTGACGAGTTTGCGACAATAATATATGGCTTTTTTGTTTATATCAACGTTTTCGATGGCAATGGTTAATGCGTCTTTATCTTGGAATACAGTGGTGAAATCGACACCTTGCGACAGCAGGTAGTCAAACATTTCTTTGGCATAACTCTGAATACTTTGCGTTATTCCATTGTTTCCTAAATCGCTTTTATAATAGATGTCTAAGTTATGGGCAAGGAGCTTGCGCATTAATGTGACATTATTTGTACGGGCAAGTACGATTATTGTATTTTGGGGCAATGGTATGTTTTGTTGTAATAGGGCTTCAATGTAATTAAAAGGCGCATCTGCCCCTATGTACATGGCTAACAGATCGTTGAGAATGTTTTCATCGCCTTTGTTATTGGCCAAACCTGCCGCTAAAGTCGTTGCTGTCTCCCAATTTTGCTTTAACGTGTGTGCGAGTATTTGCTCCCTTGTTTTCTCAAACTTTTTTCGCGGTGATTCATTGGCGCTTTGCGTTGTCGTGTGGGGTGTTTTTTTTGTTGATTGCACACTGGCTCTGGCTAGCGCTATTTCATCACACGCTTTTGAACGAGAAACTTGCTTTTTCAAATTGCTGGTGATTTTTAGTAGGCGACCAATCCATGGTTGAAGTTCGCTGGGGATACCTATCGTGATTGGGGTAAGTTGTTGCTCATATTGAGTGATGAGTGTTTCGGGTAGCCAGTTTTTAAGTGAGTTTACTGATTTGATTGTTGTGGGTTGCAGCCCTTGTTGCATTAAGAGGATAAAAATAGCCTCTGCACTTTGTTGTTCATCTTCATTTAAAGGTGTTGGCAGCTTATCTAAAGCATTGGTAAAAGGCGCTTCTGGTGAAGTGGGCGACCCCTTGCTAATCCAGAATTCCAGTAAAACAACATTTAGGTTTTTAATGTTTATCGAAGCCAGTGATTCAAATTGATAGTCTTCTCGCCAGACTTTCTGTGTATTGATGTTTGAGTGTTTAAACAACTGTTCGACAACGTCAAGCGGCATTGCATTTTTAGTCGCTTGTACAGCATCTGAAAAAGTGGGGTTGACGCCAGCCTTAATCAGTTGGTTAATTGTCTGTGCGTTGAGTTGGGGATCATTGGTTAGTAGCGTGCTCAGCATTGAAGTGGCTAAAAAAGTCTTATTGACTGAAAATTCTTTTTTCTCGATTAAATCAATCAGGTAGGGATAGTCTTTGTCTATTAGCGTGGCCAGTAACACCTTTTGTTCCTGAGGTGAAAGTGGGTTCGCAAAATTTTCAATGGAGTGCAATTCATTGTCAGGGAACTGCGAAAATCCCTCTGCTGCTTCTCGACCTGCGTTAAGGGTTAGTCCTGCATGGTAAGCCACAATATCCCGTTGTGTTTTATTAAAACCTGTCGCATCAAAAGCTTTGAAAAATTGTATAAGTGTATCCTGTTTGTGTTTTTTCAATGCTTCGCTATCAAATTGGCAGCGCTGTGCAACTGGAACTACTGGTGCAGAGTTACTGGGTAAGTGTGCATCGTTGTTTTTTTGTGTTTGCTCATCAACGAGCGCAACCAACTCAGTTGAAACAGAAGTCTCTATTTCTATTTTGGGTGTAGTGTTTATGTTGCGAATAAAAAAGAAACAAACAATCGAGATAATAACGACAGTAAACAAAATTTTATATTTTTTAAGGTACATTTCAGGTTCTCTCTAAAGGGTTTGCTCAGTAAGGTAAATCCACCACAATCCATAATACTCATGTGCAGCGGAATTCACCTTGGCAAGGTTGGTCACTTCGGGAATAAAGTACCGTAGGTGGTGGCTGGTAATGCGTTCTCGTATCAAAAAATCGGTTGGGGCGGGTATTAAGTCCAGTCCATTATTTTCAAACAACAACATTGCCCGGGGCATATGTGCGGCCGAGGTCACCAGTGCCGCTTGGGCGTCGACGATTTCACTGGCCAGATATTTGGCTTCCTCAGCCGTATTGTAGACCCGCTCTTCAACAATGATATCTGCGGGTTTTATGCCGATTTTCTTTGCCATTGTCGCCATGTTTTGCGCCAAAGTGTTTTGGCTGTCATAACCACCACCGCTGAAAAATACTTTGCTGCCTGGGTTGTTCTGGTATAGCTCAAACCCCTCCATGACCCTTATTTGCGAGCAACCCGGTAACCGTGATGACTGCGGTAAATGTTTGCTGTTCTTGTGGGAGCAACCCAGCACAACGATATAAGCCAGCGGCAAATCGGGTTGTTTGAATTTGGCGTATTTGAATTCTAACGGTGCCAGTAATTGGTGGGCGCCGTAGGGCGTACTGAACAGATAAAGGGTGGTTATGGCTAGCCCCATGATAATTTTACTCAGGCCAGTTTTTTTACCCCACAGCAACATCAAATAACACAGTAAAATGATCACAATTAAGAGTGACAATGGTGACAGAAAATGACCGATAATGTATTTATAATAATAGGAAGACATGAAGGATTGATTGGCTGCAATGGGCGATTGTGTGATAGTGCCATTATTTGGCCAAACAGTCAGTAAATCGACGTTTTTTTTCTGTCTAATCGATGATAGTTTTAGCAGTCGAAATAAACTGACTATACTTTATGGATGACTGCGCATTGGTGCAGTTAGTATTTTCAAGGACATTGGGCTTCAATGATGATATTAGTAAACTTTAGATACACCCCGCGTGGGTGTTTTTGTGCGCTCTTTTGCGCGCTACTCCTGCATATGATAATCCCTCCTGCGCTGGCACAAGAGCCGGTGATCTTCGATTTTTGTTATGAAAATAAAGCACTGCTGCCCTATTATGTCGGCGATGGTGATACGGTTCCTGACAAAAATCCCGGACTTAACATCACCACCTTGCGTGCGCTCGATGACAATATGGCGCAAATCACCATCCGTTATTGGCGCAAACCCTGGAAACACTGCCTGTCGAGCATCGAATCAGGCAAGTTCAGCGGCGTTATCGCTTCTTATTATAAAGGCCGTGAAGCCATCGGCATTTATCCAAAGAGTGAGGGTAAACTCGATACTCAGCGTAAATTCGGATCGGCCAATTATTGCTTGTACAAGTCACAAGATTCATTACTCGATTGGAATGGGCTGTATTTCACCGGTACGGGGTTTTCTCCGGTCGCGGTTCCTCGGGGTTATTCAATTATCAATAAATTGAAATTCGAAAAGTTGATGTATTTTGAAGTCAAATCGTCAGAAATGGGCTTTAATTTGTTGTCACACAACCGGGTGGCGGGCGTGGTGACACTTTGCGAAGTGGGCAAACGATTAATATTAAACCAACCGGATGTCTATGGTCATTTTATTGAAGACCAACCGGTGCTAGTGAAAAAGTCGGCTTATTTGATGATCAGCAAACCGTTTTATCGTAAAAACCCCCAGTTGACGGAGCAGATATGGAACACCATGGCGGCTTTGAATAAGCAGTGATTTTTATAACTCATTGATAATAAACAACATCAGGTAAACATCATCTAAATTGAACGGATTTTTCAGGCAATCGTTCACTTTGTGGCGTATAACCAAAATAGGTGACATTTTGGTTATTTTACAAAAAGGTGAATTGATGAATCCATTACGTTTTTCAGGCTTGTTTTTATTGCTGTTTTTACTTCATGGCTGCGGTGGGGGCGGTAGCAGCAATGCTGGTGGACCCTCATCAACTAGCAGCCCGTTAACCAGCAGTAATACCCTTTCGAAATCGCGCACAACATCCTTACCAGCACCTCCGACTTTGGCGGCTACCCCGGCCAATTTGCCGTCTTTTATGGCGTTTGAGTCGGGTCATGTTCGTCCACTGGCCCTTAATGCGGGTGGCGACACTCTGTATGCCGTCAATACCCAAAACAACAGTCTTGAAGTATTCAACGTTGTTAAAGGGCTGTTGAGTCATCAAGATTCAATCGCCGTTGGCATGGAACCGGTTGCCGTAGCGGTGCATGGCAGTGAGGTTTGGGTGGTCAATCATTTGTCTGACAGTGTCAGCATCATTGATGTGTCGTTATCGCCCGCCCGTGTGGTGAAAACCCTGCTGGTGGGCGACGAACCACGAGACATTGTTTTTGCCGGGCAAAACCGTCATCGGGCTTTTATCACTACCGCCCATCGTGGGCAAAACAGTCCTGTTGATGCCAACCCCACAACCCCGGGCATAGGCAGGGCAGATGTTTGGGTGTTCGACAGCCAAAGCTTAGGGGGTGACATGGGCGGAACGCCTTTAAAAATCATCAGTTTGTTTGGCGATACCCCAAGGGCATTGGCAACCAGCATTGACGGCACCAAAGTGTATGCGGCTATTTTTAATTCGGGCAATCAGACCACGGCGATTCATCAGGTGGCCACCCCAAGCAAAGCGCCGCCAATGGACAATATTGAAGGGTTACAAGCGCCGATGACCGGGCATATTTTGCAATTTCGTGAGGGTCGCTGGCGCGATGAGCAGGGCACAGTGTTTAATAGTGCTTGGTTGAACCTGCCTGATTATGACTTGTTTACCATCGATGCAATGGCAGTCGATCCTGTCGAAACTCAGCGCGTCAGCGGAGTTGGCACCACCTTGTTCAACATTGCGGTGAACCCGGTTAATGGCAAGGTTTTTGTCAGCAACTTTGATGCCCGCAATGCCGTACGGTTTGAAGGTTTTGGTAAGCGGGGGTCTACGGTACGTCAACACTTTGTGCAAAACCGCATCACCATTGTTGATGGCGCTTCAGTGGCCGTTCGCCAATTGAACAAACACATAAACCCGGCTAGTTTGACCACCAGTGCAACAGACAAGGCTGCCAGCGTGTCGATGCCACTGGGAATGGCGTTCACTGCCGATGGCAAGCAGTTGTATGTGGCGGCGATGGGTTCTAACAAAGTCACTGTTTATGACGTTAATGGGCTTGATAACGATGCGTTTGACCCACGCCAGCAAAGCCAAATTGCACTGAGCGGTGGCGGACCAACCGGAGTGATTTTAGACCAGCACAATCAACAGGCCTTTGCGTTTACACGTTTTGACAATGGTATTTCGGTGATTGATATGCAGAGTCACGTTGAGGTTAATCACTATAAGCTGTTTAACCCTGAGCCTGCGTCTATCGTTAATGGTCGGCCATTTTTGTACGATGCAGATTTAACGTCAAACAACGGTACGGCTTCGTGTGGCGGTTGTCATATCTTTGCCGATACCGACCATTTGTCGTGGGACTTGGGTAACCCAGATGAACCAGTCAAAAACGACCCGCATCCAGTGGTGCCGTTTTCTGATCCCACCGTTGGTCCATTTACCCAGCGTCAAGCCAATTTTCACCCGATGAAAGGCCCCAAGGGCACCCAAAGTATGCGCGGGTTGGCCAATCATGGTCCGCTGCATTGGCGCGGTGATCGTACCGGGCTGAACCGGGTCAATGGTGAATCGCAAGAAGAGGCGGCATTTAAAGAGTTCAACCCAGCGTTTGAAGGGTTAGTGGGCAGATCATCACAACTGAGCGAGCAGCAAATGCAGGCGTTCACCGATTTTGCCATTCAACTAAGTTATCCGCCAAACCCCAACCGACCGCTGAGCAACCAATTAACTGCTGACTTGGCCGAGGGCCACCGGGTGTATATGCAATTGGCGACCTCTGGTGATTTTAACTCGCGTGACAATAGCAATTTAGGGTGTAACTCTTGTCACATTTTACAGCCCGAAAATGGTCGTTATGGTACCGCAGCCAACATGGTGGCGGTACTTGGCAACAACAATCAAGATTTTAAAGTGCCGCACTTTCGTAACCTCTATCAAAAAGTCGGTTTTTTTCGCGAAGGGCCCGATGCGCCGCAGGTCAGAGGGTTTGGTTTTAGCCAAAACGGGGCAACGGCCAATTTGATGGACTTGCTGGGCAACGATGATTTTACCTTTGAGACCCCACAGCAATCTCGGCAATTGGCGCAATTTATGTTTGCTTTTGATACCTTGCTGGCACCGATTGTTGGCCAGCAGATCACCTTATCGAGCGACAGCTCTAGCGAAGCGCTGGCGCGGGTGGATTTGTTTTACCAAAGGGCGCAGGTGCAGGGGTTGTTGCCAGAATGCGATTTGGTGGTTAAAGGCGTTTGGGGTGGTGCTCAACGTGGTGCGGTGATGATCGACAGTGGTGTTTTTCAATCAGACAAACAGTCGCAAAGCTATACGTTGGCCCAGTTGAAGGGCTTGGCGAACGACAATGGTAACCATTTGACTTTTATGTGTGTGCCGCCAAATTCGGGTGTTCGTATTGGCATTGACCGGGATTTGGATGGCGTTTTTGATGGGGATTGATGTTTGGTTTTAAAGAAAAAAGACCTCAACACGGAGGCACGGAGGCACGGAGAAAGAAAGAGGAAAAGACTAAAAGATATTAATTGGGTAAATTGTATCAACAGTAATCATGTTTTGCTTTTGTCCTTCTCTTTCTTTCCTCCGCGGCTCCGTGCCTCCGTGTTGAGGCTTTTGACTTTCATGGCCAAAGGCCCACATAGCGGTAGCGATGGCCATCACTCAACAACCTCCAACTTACTCATGTGCAAATCACCAATAAGCGATTTCTTCTCGGTGATCAACACTTTGCTTTGGTCGGCTGTCACACTGAATCGAAAAAACTCTTTATTGTCGATCAATTGTCGCTGTCGCTCACTGGCAAAATCATAGAAGAACAATCCCCTGACGGCCTCGGTATCGCGGATGTAATAGATACCGTTGTCAAACGCCTGCCAGTTTGCAAAGTTCATTTTATGAAAGTCGGGCAGCACTAACTCAACGGTGTGGGTGTTTAAGTCCAGTCGCCACAATCCCGGTTTATCGAGTTTGTTGTAATACAGGTAGTCACCGTTGTTTGTGGCTTGCATGTAATAACCGCTATTTTCACTGAGCTGGGAAACTTGGGCGGTTGACAGGTCCATTTTGAATAGTTGGTGTTGGCCGTTTATTTGTTGGCTGAAGTAAATCAGGGTGTTGTTGTGACCCCACGCCAATTTGCTTAGGTTTGTTTTGGGGTTGCCCGGCAGGCTGACTTTGCCGCTGGTGATGTCTATTATGGCGATTTGATGGTCCTTGGTGAAAAACATCACCTTGGTGTTGTCGCCCGACCAGCGGGGTGAACCATCGATGGGTTGGTCATGGAGAAGCCGTGTTTGGCCATTTTGTTGCAACCACAAACGGTACTCTTTACTTTCTCTGTTTGACAAAAAAATCAGGGTTTGGTTGTCTGAACCATAATGGCCGTCGAACTCACTTTTGGATGACAAGGCTATTGGTATACCGTCAAAATGTTCTTTGATTGGCGGTGTTTGGCTATTTGGCAATACGTATTCGCCCAGCTGAGTGGTGTAGGTTGTCGAGGCATAAACAAGCTGGCCTGTCTGGTCAACGCTTAACATGCTTTGTGCTTTTGTATCGCTATTTTTTACCTTTTTCAGCTGGCCATCAAGCGTTAAAACCTGTAAACCGGCTTGGGTATTGAGTAACAGCGCTTGTTTTCCCTTCAACCACGTTAGGGCCCTTAACGGCTGATTCGATTGCCATTGTTTGAGCAAAATATTGGTGCTGGTGACGGTATTAAACATCCTGATTTGAACATGGTCTGATGTTAATCGAACATAAGCCACGCGCGTGCCACCGGGTTCAGTTGTGGGCAAATAGTCATTGTGGCTGCCGTCCAAAGCCAACAGTTTGTTAACCTGTTGGGTATTGACGTCGATGGCCATGATTTGATCGTTACCGTATTTTTCGCTTTTGCTTTTGAAATAGAGTTGGCTTGAATCACTCGACCAAGCCAGTTGATAACTCGCTTCAAAACGACATTGTGTCAACGTCACCGGGGCAAATGCTGGCTTCGTTAAATCCACCATTTTTATGGTGCAGTCATGAACACCCCTCAGTACAAACGCCAAATAACGGCCATCATGCGACAGGCTCAGATCGGCGTAATGAAGATAATCGTCGGTTAAATTACGGTACTCAGACGAGTCCAGTGGGCGTACGACGATATTGTTGTACAGCTCGCCTGGGGGTTGATGGGTAAAAATCACCGAGTTGTGCTGCGGCCATAAGGTCGGGTCGCGTTCTACGCCGGGTAGACTAGTCAGCAATGTTGAGTCTTGTAATCGATAACTGACAGGGGCAGGGGCCAGCCAGTAAAAACAGGCCACCATTAATACTGTGATGGTCACGCCAGCCAACGCTTTTAGGGCGCTTGATTGTTTATCTGTGCTAGAGACGGTGCTGGCGACTGGTTTCTCGACTGGGCTTATCAGCACATAACCGCTTTTTTTCACTGTTCGTATGTACTGCGGCGAGGCGGCTTTGTCGTCAAAGGCTATGCGCAGTTGTCTAACAACCCGGTGCAATGCACTGTCGGTGACCACTTTGCCTTGCCACAATTTTTCAAAGAGTTCATCGGCACCAATGACCCGGCCGGGTTCTTCGGCCAACAGCAGCAACATCGCCATGGCCAGTGGTTCAAGGTCAATGATTTTGCCATCACGCTCAAGCTGGTTATGCGCGGGTTTTACCACATAATGACCGATTTTAATCATGGCGGGCTTATTGTCTTAACTATTTGAATTAAAACAGCATAACGGTTAAATAGTGGTGAGACAATGGGTGTCGGTTTTTATGGCGCGTATGATCTGCTAGAATCTGCCCACTTGATTTAACTCTTGATTTAACTGGACTCATCAATATGTATATTTCACAACGTTCAGATGTCGCCGCTTTTGTGGTGATGGATGTGATGCAGGCTGCGGCCGAGCTCGAAAGCCAAGGCCACAAAGTGTTACATATGGAGATTGGTCAACCCGGCACGCCAGCACCTGATGCGGTGTTGAATGTGGCCAAAGAAGCGCTCGACACCGACAAGCTCGGTTACACCGTGGCGCTAGGCATACCTGAGTTGCGTCAGGCCATCAGCCAACATTATGCCGACCGTTATGAATTAGACGTTGACCCCCAATGCGTTGTGGTTACGCCGGG
>JABSOG010000203.1 GCA_013216025.1 Algicola sp.
AATCCGAGAGTGCCCAGCAAACCCCAGCAACGCCGTTTTGCTCAACATCATTGGCCAAATCTTGCTGATGCTTGTCGACCCGAAAAAGATTCGGCACCATAATCATCTTTTTGCCCTGTTCGAGCAATTCAAACACCGTGCCCGCCCCGCCATGAGTGATCACAACATCGGCCTCAACCAAACGGCGCGAAAAATCCTCGGCAAAACGTACATGTTTGATTTTGGGCAAGTATTTGCCATTGGCAATTTGACAGGTGACATCGAATTGGTGGCCTGACAATTGGGCATCAACCGCTTCAATCAGTTGGTCAAAAGCCGTAGTGCCCACAGTAACAAAAATAGTGATAGCCATTTTCATACCCTCCCGCAATATTCAGCACCGGGATACAACGCTAGCTGCTGCTTGTTTTGCACCAAAAAACGGTGGGCCAATTTACTCATCACCCGCCCGGTAAAACTGCGGCTGTTAAAACGGCAATAAGTCTCGACGAACACCGTATTAACGCCAAATAAACGCATGATAACCATAGGAATAACACACAACCCCGGCCCGGTAGAGATAACGCCGCTCACCTTGTGAGCGCGCAATATCTTAACCGTAGTGATCAGCTGATTCAACACACTGGGCAGCATCAAAAACAACGATTTAAAACGGCTGTGTTTATCGCGAACATCTGTCATTTGATAATGCGCCACAACGCAGCAATCGAGCTTGCTGGGGCCGATAGAAATCAACGGCACGGGCGTCTTTGAATTGGCTTTAACCAAATAATCGAGTAACAGCTGCATTTCGGTGCGATGACCGCCGCCGCCATAGATCACCAACAGCACCGGTGCGCTTTTGGCGTCAGTGCTGTGTGGGGCTGAAGAAGGAGATTGAATGGGTTGCGACACAGTTAAATCGCGAGCAAAAGCTCGCGCCTATTTAGCATGAAGATTTTGCACGTTGTCGCGGTGAATAGTCACGGTTTGGTCTTTGTCGACTCTGGCTTTCATTTGCTCAAGTTCGGCTTCGAGCATTGCCATGCGCTGGATCATCCGCTCGATATCAACCCGGGTTTTCACCCGCTCGGTATCGTTAATAAGCAGCTTAATTAAAATCGCACCAAGGCCCAGCAAAACCGGAATAATCGGCGGATAACTTATGCCCAACACCTCGCCAAGCAAGTCATTGAGCTTAGGGAACGCCCCATAAACCATGATGAAACCGGCCAACAACAACCAGCGAATGCCATCTTTAGACACCATATGGTCGCGGCGAATGAGCCAGAAAATAATACTGCCGATAAACAAACCAATAGCGGCACCGATAATTTGAGGACTAGACACGATAAATTACCCTAATAAAACCTTTTTAAATAACGCACATCCCTTAACGGAATAGCCTTGGTCAAACACACAATAGCGGTGGTTAACATATAAGAAGAAACACTGAACCACGAATTAAAAATGCGCGACTTACCACTGATACGTTCGTCCATATCAACATTGACCTCTTCGATGCTCAGACCCAAAGAGCGCAGTAACAACAACACCCCAAGGTCTTGAAATTCAAGCATGGTCGCTTCTTTGGTTGAAAGCACCCTTAGGGCCGCCAAATTATACAGCCTAAAACCCGACGTGATGTCTTTGACATTAATACCCGACATGACCCGAAACGACTTCCAGGCGACATGACGTAAAAAAGAACCCCGACTGATACACGAACCAATGACCACATCGACGCTGTCAGTTTTTGACAACAACGCAGCCATTTCAGACGGTAAATGTTGACCGTCGGCATCCATAGTGATCACCCCTTCGTAACTACGGCTATAAGCATAACGCAGACCGGTTTGGGTGGCTTTCCAGGCGCCGAGCGCCCGCAAGTGAGGCAACACCACCGCGCCGTTTTCACGCGCAATGGCCGCCGTGGCATCTTTAGAGCCATCATCAATAACCACTACATCAAATCCATAACGCGTACGGATATCGGCCAACAAAGGGCCTATGGTCATTGCTTCATCTTGTGCGGGGATGACTACCAGAATATTGGGGATTGCCAACAGGACTAACCTCTTACTTCTTTACAACGTATGTTACGATTATTTGCTACGGGTTCAAAACATGCCCATTATAAACGTTTATGCCAGTGGTGCGAACAGTTTTTTAGCAACTGCCACTATTATACCGGTATTACGACTGTTCACTCACTGACCGATACAGCTCAATTGTTGTGCTGGCCACCGCTTCTATTTGAAAGTGCTGCAAAAATCGCTGATGTGCAGCCTGCGCATAGTCAAACAACTGCTGGGGGTTTCGATAAAGGTCTTCGATACCGTTAGCCAACGCCTGCGCATCAGAGCGATTCACCACCAAACCCGTTTGACCGTGTTGCACCGCCCAGCTCATGCCAGAACCCGGCACGTTGGTGACAATAGCAGGCACCGCAAAAGACGCAGCCTCCATTAATACCACGCCAAAAGCCTCGGTGCGCTCAATCGACGCCAAACACACACAATGGGCCTGTTCAAACTGGCTTTGCAGCGCATCAAAACTGACCTTGCCATGCAATAACACCTGAGACGACAACCCCAGCTGCTCGACCTGTTGTTGCAACTGTTCATACAGCTCACCACCACCAACTATATTGAGCTTAATCTTGGTCAGCCCCTGACGTTTTAACAGCAATAGCGCATCAATCAAAAACCGGTGACCCTTATAATAAGTCAAACGACCCACCACCAGCAATTGCAGCGGCTGATCTTCATGACGAAGGCGAGCCTGAGCCGCTGGCCCCTTACGCGGTTTGATGCCAAGTTCGATGACCTGACACTTATTAGTGATTTTTTTAAGCGCCATACTGCTTTGCAGGTAAGGGGCAGAGGTTGCAATTACCTTTTTCGCCCGTTTAAGCACCCAACTTTCAAGCGGACGATAAAACGGATAAAACGCCCGTAAAAACCACGGACTGTCGTCGCCCAGCACATCAGAATGCCAATGCACCACCCACTTTAAAGCGCGGGCTTTGGCACTAAACAGCGCAAAAAAAGCTGAGGTATTGGGCATATGAAAATGCAAAATATCAGGCTTAAACTCATCGATAACTTTATTAAGATAAAACCCAAAAGCCGGGCTGACCGGCGCAAACATCAACTGGCCATAACAGGGCACCCGATAAACCGTCATGCCGTCAATATCACGTTTATCGAATTTTTGTCCCGCTTGATGGTGATGAACAATGGCCGCCGATTTCACGTTTTGCGCATCACAAGCCTGACCCAAGTCCATCATAAAGTTTTCGATACCGCCAAAAAACGGCGGCGAATACTTGCCGATATGTAGCACCTTCATGATTGACCTGCCCACGCGAACTGCCAGAGAAATAAGTGTTCGGCAGTGTATTGACAATACCACCAACGCGCAAGGGCCTAGCTAAAAAGGATGAATAAAAGTCGAATTAGTAAAAATGGATTCGCAAAAAGAATTAACAATCAGCCCCATTTTGCTACACTGCTAATCCAACCAAACTAATAAGCCAAGCCCAAACCCATGACATTCAAAACCCTTGCTCTGCTGGCCTTACTGCTTTTACAACTGCCTTTGAGCTTTAATGCCCAAGCCAAACAACAGGCCCTTGAAGAATTCGACGTGCTAATAAACACCCCCGGAGGGTTTACCAAGGCCGACAACTTTAACGGATTTATACAACCCGAAACGTTCACTACCATCAAAGCCAGCGAAACCATCACCGGGTATGAAGCCACTCTCAGCACTTTTATTCGAAATACCCGCTCAATAGAGCACAGCCAGTACGTAAAAATCAGCGACCGCGAAGGACAGTTGATAAAAAGCACCAAGCAAATGAACGGCAACGAATTTGACCAATTAACCCTGATATTTGGCGATAAAATAAGCACAGTGACGCTAACGGCCACCTACCCCAAACACCTGAGTGAAAAACTCACACCCAAGCTCAAAAAATCGCTGCTAAGCACCCGCTGGTTAAGACTGCCCTCGCAGCAAATGTTTAAGGGCCTGCCCTTTGTATTTGACGAAAGTGCTAACTTAGAAATCATCAAACGTACCGGCAACTCGTTGATATTGATCGATAAAGCACCCTACGACTTATCAACAAACGTCACGCCGTTGTTAATAGTCAGCGCCATCACTGGCGAAACTCAGATAAGCGACATCAAAGCTTTCTCAAAAGAAAAACTCAAAATCAAACAATTGCACGATGAAGTCATCATAACCAGCGAAAAAGCGGTTACAGTCAACGGCATCAAGGCCTACCAGATAACGGCCAAAGCCACCGACAAAAAAACCGACCGAGCAGTCACCGTATTTCAAACCATCGCCTACCAAGGCCTGCGCTATTTATTGGTGCAAGGTTTGGTTGAAGTTCAGCAAGCCGACCACATCCTGCCGCAGTTTCAGCAGGTTGTTGATAGTTTGAAGTTTAAGAAATAAAGTTATTAGGTAAATTAATAATGTTTTTCGTTACAGCCCCATTTCCACGGTTCGCTTGTTGTGCCGACTCGGTTATATTGCAAAAACAGAACTACTAGGTATCAACCAAATGGCCGACTTAACGAGTCCACATGACAGATTCTTTCGCTCCTCAATGCAAAACAAATCGGTTGCCCGGCAGTTTTTTCAACAATATCTGCCGAAACCGCTGTTAAAAGCGCTTGATTTAAAACAATGTAAGCTTGAAGACAGCTCATACATTGATAACGAACTTCAAGCTTCTTTCAGTGACGTGGTGTTTGATTGCCGCTATAAAGACGATACAAATACCAGTAATGCCAAGGTCATTCTGCTGGTCGAACATCAATCGACGCCAGATAGACTGATGCCATTTAGAATATATCATTACTTGTTCAACCTGCTGTACAAGCACCTGAAACAACGAGATGCATCCCAGAGCAACGATAAACTACCCGTTGTTTATGCATTGGTTTTTTACCATGGCAAACAAACCCCGTATCCATACCCTTTGCGTTTGACGGATTGTTTCGACGACCCACTAAAAATCATGGCGAAAATATTCGCAAAGCCAGTGGATGTTATCGATATTAATGAAACTCACGATGATGAAATAAAGCAACAGCAGTTATTGGGTGTAATGACAGGCGCATTAAAACATATTCGGGATCGGGATATTACGCGTTATATGGTAGGGTTGATCGAAAGGCTTCATTGCGTCGACATGAAGCATGATTTAGAGCAACAATTTGTCTTAACAGCGTTGAAGTACATGCTTAAAACAGGCAATATTGATGAAGCAGAGCCGTTACTGGCGGCAATCGATAAATTGCCAGAAACAATCAGAGGTGAATTTATGACAGCAGCAGAAAAAATTGAAGAATATGGCGAGCAAAAAGGTATCAAAAAAGGTATAGAAAAAGGCATAGGGTTAGGTCTTGAAAAAGCCGCAATCAACTTCCTCAAAGATGGCGCTGAGCCAAGGTTTGTTGCCCGTAATACAGGCATTGAGCTGGCGGATATTCTTAAGCTAAAGGCGCAGTTGGAGCAAGAATAGGCCTGTAAGGTCTTAAATCTCGAATTTCATTAATTATGTTTTGCCAAAAGCGGATCTCCCATTATCCGCTGTTTGAGCAATACCCCATCCTCAACCTATCCCCCGCCCAATCCAAAGATAAACATCAAACCAGCTTTGGCAGTAAACCCAAATAACACACAAGTATAATTTTTTCATTACGGTCCCATTTACACGGTTCGCTTGTTGTTCTGACTCGGTTATATTGACAATATATAACCGTTACTGGTGGCACTAGACAAATTGTCGGCAACAATCAGAGGTGAATCTATGACTGCTGAAGAAAGAATATAAGAATTTGGTCGGGCAAAAGGTCTGGCAAGAGGTCGAGAAGAAGTCAGGATCGAAATTGCAACCAACGGCCTAAAAGATGGAATGGAGCCCGCAATACAAGCATCGAACTGGCAGATATTCTTAAGCTAAAAGCGCTGTTGGAGCAAGAATAAGCCTTTGGGGTCATGAACCTTGAATTTCAGTAATTTTATTTTTGCCAAGAGCGGATCTTCTATTATTAGCTGTTTGAACCATCCCCCCATCATTAATCTATCGCGAGGTTTAAATGAATAAAATACTAATACTACCCACAAGCTGTCTTGATGAATTTACTTCAGACTTTCCGTGCGTTTTTGCTGTCACCATCACTGACACGCTTTGTGAACAGATAAAGTTGTTGGCTGGTACTTGCACAACGACTTGCGCTAATACGATAGAAACATTTAATCATGATGGGATCTGGTCTGAGGCATTAGTTGACTTAGATGAAGTGAAAGAAGAAAACATTAATACAGTGCTGGCGTCAATTGACAAATCAGAATCACGCATTGAAATGTCACAGCTTTGTGTTACCAAAACAGCGTTTAAATTCACGGCCGTTCCAAAGTATTTGGGAGACGACATGTTGCTATCTACGCCCTATATAGGCATTTCAGCACTAGGTAATGAAACTTTGTTGGTCAGAACAGCGTATTAAATTTAGACCCGCATTAACCTATCCGCTCTGTCCAATCCAAGGGTAAACATCAAACAACTCATCAAAGCGGGCAATGCCTGCCAACTTGCTGGCCCGAGTTAACTTCATATGATGATGACCGGGCGTGAAGCCACCGATAGTCAGCGCCAGTGGTTTGGGTGTGCCAAGTTCAAACAGCCAGTACTCATCTTGCGAATCGATGTGTATTCCGGCTTGCTCTGGTGTCAGCTCACTACGAGTTTTGATTTTGATAGAATGAACCGGCCATAACCACTGGGCTTTTCGCTCTCCCTCATTTGGCTGGGCTGCTCCAATAACACAATAACCAATCTCGTAAATGGCGTGCCGGTCTATCGATTCACGCTCTGATGCTCGCAAGCGCATATGAAACCATTTTGCGGTGCCGTTTTCAAAAGCTTCGTAATAGCCCTCAGGCCGAACATCTTCTGCGCTAGAGGCAACTAAACATAAATCCCGATATCTTAGCTGCTTCATCCCTTTGAAAGGGATTCTCGACGCCTCTTCAATATAATGTCGGTCTAACGGCACAGCGTGATCAGCCTGCGTTACCGACTTATCAACAACGCCTAACTTGTCTGTTAAAAACGTGCAAAGCCAGGCATTGCCAGCATGACGTTCACCCGGTTTGGCCTTACTCGGCAACAATGGAAAAGCGCCGATGCCGATTTGTTGAATGGCATCGAAATAGACATTGTCATGACAATTTTGCTCACTTTGACTGGCATAAAAGCCCGGATACAAAGCAAAGGCACCAAACACAGGGCGGCTTTTTTGATTGCCATTGTCACTAGCATCCAAATGAAAAATGGCATCACGGTAACGGTGCATTTGATTGATGGCGTCCATTGGCACCCAATCCTTGGTGTCACTTTTATCACTGTCGATACGATATTTGGCGTCAAACAACCAAATTAATTTTTCACCGTCGGCAAATTGCGCTTCCAACAGAATGTCGGGTCTTTGCGTGCCTATCCACGAGCGTTCCGGGGTGGTGCTTTTTCTAATTTTTGGCTCGTGCACCAAACGTATGGTCACCCCATCACCACGATTGAGATGAAACGTGCCACTTTCCTCGTCAATGGATTTAGTTGTCAAACCACTGATTTTCAGTTTGGGTCGTTTAGCCGGTGGTTGCTTAAAACCCAAGCTCTCTAATATGCACAAGATCTCTAAAAAACACCAAATTTCGTAAAGCGCAGCAATCGACTTGGTCGATACCGACGCGTGCTTGCCCAACACATCCAAATACAATTGCAGCTTGCACCAAATTCGCCACACTTTGCCATAACCATTTTTTTGCTGTATCCATGACGAGTCGCCACTTAATCCATTAAAAGCCCCCACTTCTTTGAACAAAGGCTGGTTGCGATATTTGATTAATGACTGCTGCATCGCTTTGATACGGTCAAAAAAGGCAGTCGATAACAGTGGCGAGGCCAAGCCCTCGTTATGTTTTTTTGCCACTACAGCGATTTTGTATAACTGATTATTAGTGTGGTTGAGTACCATTTTGATAAAACGGTTTTCAGGCGTATCGGTGCTAAGGGTTTTGCTCGCAACGGGGTAAGAACGATGGTATTGCTTGCGCTTCAAATCATCATTAACCCGTGCTGCCAATTTGGTCGGTAACCGCCGCTTAATTCGGTCAACTTTTACTAAATTGATGGTAGCAACCAGCCGACTATGTGGCGATTTAATGATGTACTTAACCGCTTTTTCTAAATCTTCTAGCAAATATTGTAATTGCGCCAACCATAACAACGGAAAAGGCTGATGTTGTTTTTTCGAGCTATCGGTTGTGATCTCAGTTTTGGCGGCTAATGCAAATCGCCATAGTGGAAAGTACTTATCTACCGTATGATTAATGGCATCCAGATCGCTGTGATAATCCATTTTTGTTGGTAATACATCACAACCTATCGTCACTTCGTGACACTCATTTTCGACATAATATTTCACCGGCAAACTAAACATGCCGATATCATTACCAAAATTGAGTGTCCCCTGTAATACAGGGACTTCGCGCCGGTTACTAAAGTGAAATGCGCTATTGACGCTAACCAGTGTGTGTTCAGTTCGCGGTTGTCGCGCTTCGTCAATATTGACACCTTCTTCGAATATCAACTCAAACGAATATTGGGTGTTTTCGAAGAACAAAGGTAGTGGCAACGGATACTCACTACATGGCTTGCCATCATCTTTTAGTTTTACCGCAGGGTGAAACCGTAAAGAAGCTACAGGTAACGATTTACCTCTGGCAACTAGTGTTTTCTTCAGTTTCTGCCGATTAGGCTCAATATTCTTTGCCCAAACGACCAACTCGAAGTGCTGCGTTTTTACTGCCAGTAATTCAGGCACTCAACTTCTCCACTTTCATCACTCGCTTTTCATTACGTTCTATGGCCAAAAGCTGGTGAAGCCATTGGTTTTTAATCTTAATTTCATCCAGTCTAACTTTTCAGCGCTACGACATTTGACCATTTCAGCTTCTGCACCTTCGACTGGTTCTTGCAACAAATCGACCCGTTCGCCCGCCCAAATCCCTTGTAACTGACCCTTCAAACATTTCTCAAGTTCATCTAATAAGGTTTCATCGCTGTATTCCTGCGCCGTTACAACGGCCAGCTTTTCTTGGTCACCGTCTATTCGCGGTAGCACCTTACACATTAAAAAATCATCCCAAACCGCCAACAATTCATTTTCATTTTGTGGATCAAAACAGCAAACAGATAACAACAATTCGTTTAGAGCACGATACGCGAGTTGAAAAGCAGTGCGGTTAAGCACTTTGTTCACAGCAGCCAAAAAGTTGATACTCTTTTTGCCATCTGGGTCGATAGCGATTGTAACTAAGTCTGCTTTGGTTACCGCTGAACGAGTGGGGAAAGTTAAAGTTTTGGGTTTTAGCGGCTGATCAAAAAACACTTCAAACCGATTGGGGTAGAACAAATCAAAGTCTAACGTCATCGCACGGTCAATAACCTTGCGTGAGAAACTATGGGTTGTTTCGTCCATGTTCACTGTGCCCGCGACAATCAGGTTAAAAGGAATTGAAATACCGTTTTCGATAAAGTATTGCCAGAGGCTTTCATGTTTTTCATCATCTAAGCCAAGATCTTTACACAATTGGGCTTTGCCTTTGCCACCGAGATCGTTTAACTGTCCAATGACCCCGGGTTTTAACAGTGGTTTGCACTGGTAGATATATTCATGGTCGGTATCGTGCCGTTCGTTATGCGTTTCAAGTTCAGTTGCGGTGAGCCATTTACGCGTTTCGAGCACTGAAAGGTAATCAGCAAAGTATTGCTCAACAGGCGCCAAATTCATCTCATCAAGGCACAGCCAAAAAGGGCGAATGGCCGTTAACGGCTTGCCAACCCAAACCAGTTCGCCATCGACGTCTACAACCTTATCAATAATTTCAAGCCATGCCTTAACCATAAACCGCAGTACATCAGTCACATTATATTGCGCGACATCATGGCCAAGATGTGAAATATAGCCAAACAAATCTGCGGGTTCATGCCAATCAGGTCGCACTGAGATTAGTTCGTAGTTGTTGCCCGAAGCCAAATGCTCACTCTTCCGTGCCTGTTTATGGACGAATCTTGATTTTCCGGTGCCTGATACGCCAGCCAGTAAAATAAAGGGTTTCGGGAGTGGTGTCATCATCAGCGAGGTTGTGTCTATTTGGTTGGTTGTATCTTCATTTACAGTCTTAGTAATAACAACGGCTTTTGCTTGTGAGTAGTAATTGACGAGTTCTAAAAGGTCGGATATTAGTTCTTCCTCTTTAGGCATATTGGAAAGCGAGTAGTACTTTGCCGTTATATTGGCTTTTTCATATGACCGACCAAGACTTGTCGATGCAGCCAACTCAACTGTGACGCCGCCCCATGCTTTTAACTTAGGCACAACCTGAAAAATAGCAGCAGTTCTTTGTGCTGCAAGCGCGTTTGCTTTTACTTTACCGAATTCAGCCATGGGCTTCGTTGTACCATGGATAAGAGATAAATAAAGGCCAGAACCATCAGCTTTAAACAAATAGACGGGATAAAAACCATCTTGAGTTGTTGTAGTGACAACTTTATCAAGCATCGAAAGCCAAGCAACATTGGCCCACTGCCCCGCACCGGGACTGGCTTTGATAGACAAATGAGAATAACGGTCAGCCAATATCTCTGCAACTTTTTCAGCAAATTCAGTCCTGAATTTTTTAGCAAGCGGATGAGCCTTAAAAGTCTCATTAACCGCAATTGGCCATTGTTCACAAATCTCTGTCAATAAACTGCGTAATGTTGCCATGAATACCCTATTGAAATTCAACCCGCTCGGTTTTGGATACATTCTATCTGACATCGCGTTACTGTCAATAAAAGGTTAATAAGTCCCGAACCTTGTTGATGAGTACCAGTCAAACAAAACTTGGCGGTTGCTAAACTGCAATGGTGCGCACGACACACCCTACAATGGTATCTTGTTATCAACACTCTACACACAGGGTGCAGCTCTGCCTCTGAAAATCAAAGAGTACGGTTCTATATTTCACTTTTGGTGGGTAATTTTTCTTGATTTTACTCGGGGATCGAATCAACCGACAAGTCCCGATATAACACTAACCGACTGACCCGTTACGTCGATAAAGCAAACTATCCACCCCCATGCTATAGTCCATTTTTTCCCCTTTCCAAAGGGTGCGTCCAGTACGGGCGTTTATATTCGGCCATTGTCGTTCAAAATCTTTTATAGCACCATCTACTGTCGTTTTTTCTGTCTGGGGTAGCTTGGGGTTTGGTTCCATCACTTTACCTGTCGCTGTTTTAAATATGAACGTGGGATTATTCTCGTCCCCCTGCGCTTCAATATCAAACAAACCGTTATGCAGCGCCCGGTGGTGAAAGCGGCAG
>JABSOG010000204.1 GCA_013216025.1 Algicola sp.
AGCAACAGGGGACAGAGCAGTTGACAAAACTGGGAACGCAAGCGTTCGCCAGTTTTGCAATCTGCTCTGTCCCCGGCCGGAGGAGGCCCAAACACTTCGATAAATGGGGAGGGGTCACCTCCAGCTGGGGTCAGAGCAAAATAAGTTTCGTGGACGAACTTGTTCGTCCCTAAATTATTTTAGTTCTGACCCCTGTTGCTGTGCCTCCGTTTCTCCAGCCCTCTAACGAAGCCACCGTCTTCAAATAACCACCAAAACCCCCTATTTCCCCCTCAAAACCAATTAAACATTGACAGCTTAAACTTTCATCATTAAACTTCCGCGACTTTGATTACCTTAGGGTGATTAAGGTTGTAATAAAACACGTTTATGAGGGTGTTAATTGTTTCACCACGATTAACACAATATTCAATCAAATAGGAGCATTAAGTGACTACTATTAATCAATTGGTGCGTAAGCCTCGCGTCAAGCAAGTTGTTAAAAGCAACGTGCCTGCACTACAAGCTTGCCCACAACGTCGTGGCGTATGTACTCGCGTATATACTACTACGCCTAAGAAACCAAACTCGGCCCTGCGTAAAGTTGCCCGTGTTCGTTTAACTAACGGTCACGAAGTAACTTCATACATCGGCGGCGAAGGTCATAACCTGCAAGAACATAGCGTTATCCTTATCCGTGGTGGTCGTGTTAAAGATTTGCCAGGTGTGCGTTATCACACTGTCCGTGGCGCACTGGATTGTTCAGGCGTTAACGATCGTCGTCAAGGACGTTCAAAGTACGGCGCTAAACGACCTAAGTCTTAATCGACTCTGAGTTAGTAAGGCCAAACATTTAAATTATTGTTTTGGGATTAATCCTGAAAATACCGGAGAAATAAGATGCCTAGAAGAAGAGTTGTCGGAACACGAAAAATTCTTCCTGATCCAAAGTTCAAATCAGAACTTTTGGCGAAGTTTATCAATGTCCTGATGCTTGACGGTAAAAAGTCAATCGCAGAAAAAATTATATATACAGCGTTAGACACTGCTGCTGAGAAAACCGGAAAAGATCACTTGCTCATTCTGGAAGAAGCACTGGAAAACGTTCGTCCAAGCGTCGAGGTTAAATCTCGTCGTGTTGGTGGTTCAACTTATCAAGTACCTTGTGAAGTACGACCTACTCGTCGTAACGCTCTTGGTATGCGTTGGTTGGTTGAAGCCGCTCGTAAACGTGGTGAAAAATCAATGGCATTGCGCCTGGCTAATGAAATGGCCGATGCTTCAGGAAACAAAGGTTCTGCTGTGAAGAAACGTGAAGACGTTCACAAAATGGCAGAAGCGAACAAAGCCTTCGCTCATTACCGTTGGTAAAGAGCCGCTGGTAACTCAGCGGTAAGAAACGAAGCACCAAACATTCGAGACTGTTACAGGTCTCATTTCGGTTATACAAGAGGATACTATGGCTCGCACGACTCCAATTGAGCGCTACCGCAACATCGGTATTGTTGCTCATGTTGACGCCGGCAAAACGACGACCACGGAACGTGTATTGTATTACACCGGTCTGTCTCACAAAATCGGTGAAGTGCACGATGGTGATGCCACCATGGATTGGATGGAGCAAGAGCAGGAGCGTGGTATCACTATCACGTCTGCTGCAACGACTTGTTTCTGGAAGGGCATGGACAAGCAGTTTCCAGACCATCGTATCAACATCATTGATACTCCAGGCCACGTAGACTTCACCATTGAAGTCGAACGTTCGCTGCGGGTACTTGATGGTGCAGTTGTAGTATTGTGTGGATCCTCCGGTGTTCAGCCACAAACTGAAACCGTTTGGCGTCAAGCCAATAAGTACCAAGTGCCTAGAATGGTCTTCGTCAATAAAATGGACCGCATCGGTGCAGACTTTTTGAATGTTGTAAAGCAACTTAAAGATCGTCTGGCCGCAGTACCCGTGCCAATTCAGCTAAACATTGGCACTGAAGAAAACTTCAAAGGTGTGATTGATCTCGTTAAGATGAAGTCAATCAACTGGAACGAAGCTGATCATGGCATGACATTCGAATACGGTGAAATTCCTGCCCAACTGCAAGAACAAGCCGACGAATGGCGTGAGAACTTGCTCGATAGTGCTGCCGAAGCCTCAGATGAGCTGATGGAAAAGTACCTTGAAGAAGGTGACTTATCAGAAGAAGACCTTAAATCGGCCTTGCGCCAATTGACGTTATCTAATGAAATCTGTCTAGTGACTTGTGGTTCCGCCTTTAAAAATAAAGGCGTACAGGCAGTGCTTGATGCGGTAGTTGATTATTTGCCTGCCCCCACTGATGTGAAGGCGATATGCGGAATTTTGGACGACGAAAGCGAGGGTCAACGCCCTGCTGACGATAAAGCCCCGTTTTCTGCGTTGGCATTTAAAATTGCAACTGATCCGTTTGTCGGCACTTTGACTTTCTTTCGCTGTTATTCTGGCGTCGTTAACTCGGGGGATCATGTGTATAACCCGGGTAAAGGCAAAAAGGAGCGGTTTGGCCGTATCGTACAGATGCATGCCAACAACCGAGAAGAAATCAAAGAAGTTCGAGCCGGTGATATTGCCGCCGCTATTGGTTTGAAACAGGTGACTACGGGTGACACTTTGTGCGCCGTGGATGCTGTCATTACGCTAGAGCGTATGGAGTTTCCGGAACCTGTGATCTCGATAGCTGTTGAGCCAAGATCAATACCAGATCAAGAAAAGATGGGGGTTGCGCTGGGTAAACTGGCCGCCGAAGATCCATCCTTCCGGGTTGAAACCAATGAAGAAACCGGGCAAACCATCATCTCTGGTATGGGTGAATTACACCTTGATATCATTGTTGAGCGGATGCGCCGGGAATTCAGTGTTGATTGCAACGTTGGTAAACCTGAGGTGGCTTATCGCGAAACCATTCGCGGTACTGCTGAGGTTGAAGGCAAGTTTGTACGTCAGTCAGGTGGTCGTGGTCAATATGGCCATGTTTGGATCAGACTTGAGCCGTTACCCGAGGGTGAAGGTTATGAGTTTGTTAACGAAATTGCCGGTGGTTCTGTACCAAAAGAATACATTGGTGCAGTCGACAAGGGCATTCAAGAGCAGATGAATAACGGCGTACTCGCCGGTTATCCTGTATTGGATGTCAAAGCTACCCTGTATGATGGTTCTTATCACGATGTAGACTCCAACGAAATGGCGTTTAAAATCGCTGGTTCAATGGCGTTTAGAAAGGGGGCATTAGAGGCAAAACCTGTATTGCTCGAACCGATGATGGATGTCGAAGTCATTTCTCCCGAGGGTAACATGGGTGATGTGGTTGGTGACCTTAATCGACGTCGTGGTTTGATTGAAGGCATGGATGACGCACCGGGTAACCTGAAACAAATAAAGGCACGTGTGCCTTTGTCGGAAATGTTTGGATATGCAACCGCTTTGCGATCAGCTACGCAAGGCAGGGCATCCTATTCAATGGAGTTCGCGCAATACGCCGATGCTCCGAATGCTGTCCGTGACGCCATTATGTCGTTACGTGGCACAACATAATATTGGTTCGGTCCGTACTCTAGCCGGGTCGGACCTATTTAATTCCTAGAGGAAATATTAAGATGGCTAAAGAAAAGTTTGAACGACTTAAACCCCATGTAAACGTTGGTACAATCGGCCACGTTGACCATGGTAAAACCACACTGACTGCTGCAATTACTGCTGTACTTGCCAAGCGCGGTGGTGCAATTGCACAAGCATTTGATCAAATCGATAATGCACCTGAAGAAAGAGAGCGCGGTATCACCATCTCAACGTCTCACGTTGAGTATGACACTGATGCACGTCACTACGCACACGTAGATTGTCCTGGTCACGCCGATTATGTTAAAAACATGATCACTGGTGCTGCTCAAATGGACGGCGCGATCTTGGTTGTTGCGGCAACTGATGGCCCTATGCCACAAACTCGTGAACACATCTTGTTGTCACGTCAGGTTGGCGTACCTTTCATCATCGTATTCATGAACAAATGTGACATGGTTGATGACGAAGAGTTGTTAGAGCTGGTAGAAATGGAAGTTCGTGAATTGTTGAGCGAATATGATTTCCCAGGTGATGACTTGCCAGTTATCCAAGGTTCAGCTTTGAAAGCCCTTGAAGGCGACGAAGCATGGGAAGGTAAAATTGACGAGTTGGCTGCGGCCCTTGACAATTACATCCCAGAGCCAAAACGTGATATCGATAAGCCTTTCTTGTTGCCTATCGAAGACGTTTTCTCAATCCAAGGCCGTGGTACTGTTGTAACGGGTCGTGTTGAGCGTGGTATCGTTAAAGTCGGCGAAGAAGTTGCTATCATCGGTATTAAAGATACAGTTATGTCAACATGTACTGGTGTTGAAATGTTCCGTAAGTTGCTTGACGAAGGTCGTGCAGGCGAGAACGTTGGTGTTCTTCTACGTGGTACTAAGCGTGAAGATGTTGAGCGTGGTCAAGTATTGGCGAAGCCTGGTACTATTAACCCGCACACCAAGTTCGAGTCTGAAGTTTACGTCTTGTCAAAAGATGAAGGTGGCCGTCATACGCCATTCTTTAAAGGCTATCGTCCACAGTTCTACTTCCGTACAACTGACGTAACCGGTAACATCGAGTTGCCTGAAGGCGTAGAAATGGTTATGCCTGGTGATAACGTTCAAATGGTTGTTGAATTGATTTGCCCAATCGCGATGGACGAAGGCTTGCGCTTCGCTATCCGTGAAGGTGGCCGTACTGTTGGTGCTGGCGTTGTTGCCAAAATCTTCGAATAATTCAATCAATTGAATTATAAATAAATCAACTAGTTGATTTAGAAAAAGCGCCTTAGGGCGCTTTTTTGTTTTTAAAAGCAAAATCAAGGTCAAAAGATCTCAACACGGAGTCACGGAGACGCGGAGGAAAGAAAGAGGAAAAATACAACTTAAAAACAAAACTGAAAAAGATCCAAATACACAAAACCGCACGCCCTTTCAATTAGTAGTCTTTTGATTTTCTCTTTCTTTCTCTTTCTTTCTCCGTGGCTCCGTGCCTCCGTGTTGAATGTTTTTTTTCTTTAGGCCGTAGGGCGTAGCTGCTAGAATAGCGGCATGTTCCATATCCAATAAAAGAACCTCAATGGCTAACTCACTCCAAGACCAATTAATGAAATCCGGTTTGGCTTCCAAGCAGGATGCCCGAGCGGCGAAATCTGAAAAGCGTAAGAAGCAAAAGCAAAAAAAGAAAAAAGGCACTATTATAGTGACCGAACTCGACAAACAGGTTGAGCAGGCGAAGCTCGATAAGCTTGAAAAAGACAAGTTACTCAACAAAGACTTGCAAGATAAAGCCGCACAGAAGGCCGACATGGCCAAAGTCATTCAAATGATCAAACAACACGGGCTGAAGGACGGCATGGGTGAATTGGTTTTTAACTTCACCTTTGGTAGCACAGTCAAAAAGTTGTATGTTGACGAACGTACGCGTGATGCGCTGATCAGTGGCCGATTGGGCATTTGTGTATTGGGCGAAGAGTTCTATATGCTGGCTGACGAAACTGTCAGAAGATTGTGTGTTATCGACGAAAACGTTGTGGCTTACATGTACGACAGAAACGCCGAAGAAGCAGAGCCTGAAATGGCAGAGGATGACCCTTATGCCGAATACCAGATCCCTGATGACCTAATGTGGTAATCACCACTACCAGCCATCGCCAGCCGGGTAAAGAGTGGGGCTTCGTTGGTAGCCGGTGGTACGGAGGCTAGCAATGGGGTCAAAGCACTTGAATTTGGCGAACAAATAAAAGATTCGTTCGCCAAGTTCAAGAGCACTGACCCCAGCTGGTGATGGCATTAAAAACCTCCACCACTACCAACCATCACCAGCCGGGGAAAGACCAGATCGCAAAAACTGCGAACGCGAAGCAGTTCCATGTTTTTGACGACTGCTCTGTCCCCTGTTGCTTAGCCTCCGTTCCACCAGCCCTTAACGAAGCGAAAATCCCACTACCCTCCATACCCCCACTTGGCTTACCCACAACGCAAAAGTCGCAACGAACATAGGTAATTGATTTAACGTAAGTATTATTGTCAATATTGCACTATCGTAGCTACCATTAACTAACGTTATCTGACTCTTTACACCTTACACCTTACACCTGAAGGAAAGTTGCCATGAAAGTTCAATCCCCCAAGTTATCCGCTGTCGCTTTTGCTTTGTTGCCTGCGCTCGGGCTGATGTCTTGTACTACCAGTGCCAATATGACCGAAACCGTTGCCAAGGCTGTTAAAGATGGCAAGACCAGTATTACTCTACGCTATCGTTATGAGTCAGTCGAACAGGATGGTTTTGGCGAGGATGCCAGCGCTTCAACACTAAAAACCCGTTTAACGTGGCAAAGTGGTAAAGCCAATAATTTTTCGGTCAAAATAGAAGTGGATGATGTCACGGCCATCGGCGATGACGACTACAACAGCACTGCAAACGGTATGGCGCAGTATCCAGTGGTTGCCGATCCAGAGGGTACTGATGTTAATCAGGCTTTTATCCAATACACCAATGACCAACTGACTTTTTCTGCCGGTCGGCAACGGGTGTTGCACAACGACCAGCGATTTGTCGGCGGGGTCGGCTGGCGTCAAAACGAACAAACTTATGATGGTTATCGGGTTCAATACAAAGCCAGTAAAGCACTGAAGTTTGATTACACCTATGTGTTTAACGTTAACCGTATTTTTGGCCCTAGTGGTGGCAAAGCGGATTTGGGCGGCAATATCCACTTGTTCACAGCCAACTACGGATGGACTTTGATACGGCCGCAGGTGCATCAAACAATACCTTTGGTGTTCGTTATACTGGCAAGTATTCGTCATTAAACGTGTCAGCCAGTTATGCCTCACAAAGCGATGCTGGTGACAATCCAACCAGTTTCGACACCGATTATTTTGCCTTGGAAGTGGGCACCAAAGTTAGCGGCATCACTTTCGCTGCCGGTTACGAAAATTTGGGCGGTGACAACGGAGTTGGGTTTATGCCACCATTGGCGACGCTACACAAATTTCAGGGTTTTGCTGACAAGTTTCTGGCTACGCCGGGGGCTGGCATACAAGATTTTTACCTTAAGGTCGCGGGCAAGTTCGACAAAGTTGGCTTAACTGCTTTTTGGCATAACCTTGAAGCTGCTGAAGGCGGAGCAGATTATGGCACTGAGCTTGATTTAGTGGGATCGTATAAAATCAATAAACATGTCAGTGCTTTGTTGAAGTATTCTAATTACAGCTCTGATGGTCATGCCAGTGATACTGATAAGTTGTGGTTTATGGTGACTGCTAAGTTCTGATAAATCGGCGGAGCCGCTTTATATTATAATTAAGGGGTGATGTCATAAAATTGGTTTACCAATTTTATGGCATCACCCCTTAATTATTTGCACAATTGCGCTAGATCAAGGAAATACTTCGCTGTTGTTTCATAATATCCTCAATTGATTTAAACTTGCCACCAGCAATAAAGCTAAAAAACTCCGAGCTTTAATTCCTAAACCGTCAGTCTTGATTAAACAATAGACGGCATGGGGTTATCGCCGTGACGAACCGTCACCAGGGTTGATGAAGAAATTCTACAGCCTCCCTCATTTGGAAAGGTGTTAAACATGTTACAAGACAACTTTGGCAGACGCTTTCGTTACCTGCGCCTGTCTATTACTGATGTATGCAATTTCACTTGCAACTACTGCCTCCCAGACGGTTACCAGTGCGATACGCCCAGAGATTTTCTGCGTGTTGATGAAATTAAACGACTGGTCACAACCTTTGCTGCCCTTGGCACCACAAAAATCCGCCTGACCGGTGGTGAACCTTCACTGCGCAAAGAACTGCCTGAAATTATTAAGCTGTGCAAGCAAACGCCGGGCATTGAAAGTGTCGCCATCACCACCAACGGCTACAAATTAACGACTCAAATACAAAGCTGGGTAGACGCCGGATTGGATGCAATGAATGTCAGCATCGACAGTCTTGACCCAAGAATGTTTCATTCGATCACTGGTCACGACAAATTCGATGAAGTCATGACCGGCATTGATATGGCATTGGCATTGGGCATGAAAACCGTCAAAGTAAACGCGGTATTGATGCGCCAGTTTAACGAACCTGAGTTTCAAGGTTATCTCGATTGGGTTAAAGACAAACCCATCACGTTGCGATTTATCGAGCTGATGAAAACTGGCGACAACGTGCGGTTTTTTGAAGATAACCATATCAGTGGCGAATCATTAAAAGAGAAAATCATTGATCAGGGCTGGCAACGGGTGATCCGCGAAAAAGACGCCGGTCCAGCTCAAGAATTTACTCATCCAGATCACATAGGTAAAATCGGGCTTATCATGCCTTACAGCAAAGACTTTTGCAGTAGTTGCAACCGCTTACGAGTTTCGGCCCTTGGCAAACTGCATTTGTGCCTGTTCTCTGAATATGGTCTCGACCTAAGAGATCACTTGCAAGAAGACGATCCTGAAGCACTGGCCAATCAAATCCGTTACCTACTTGGCGATAAAGAAGCGACCCATTATTTACATGAAGGTCTGACCGGTGGCACCAAACACCTGGCCATGTTGGGCGGATAAAGCCAATGAAAAACCAATGCACAGGCGTGATCCTCGCCGGTGGTTTGTCGAGCCGCATGGGATCAGATAAAGCTAAATTACGCCGTGGTGACTCATCGATGCTGGCATTTTGTAAAACGTTGCTAGAAGACTTACAGGTCAGCGATATTCGAATCAGTCGGAATGTCGGCGAAGGGATAAAAGATGTCTTTGAACAGTGTGGGCCACTGGGTGGTATCCATGCTGTTTTAAAGGCCATTCAAAGTACTGAAGCCAAAAGCAGAGCGGTAATAATCATCCCTGTCGATATGCCCTTGTTACAGTCAAACGATTTAATCCAGTTGATTGAACACGGTCAACAAATCAATCGGCCGGTGTGTTTTGCCGATTGTTATTTGCCGTTATATTTACCGGTCAATTACGCGGTCATAAACTACCTTGAAGACCAATTAAGTAATGATGGCAATCGCAAAATCAGAGGGTTGATAGAACATTTTGATGGCGTGCAGCTGGCGCATCAAAACCAGTCATTGTTGGTCAATACAAACACGCCACAGCAGTGGCAGCAATTTATAGCGCAGCAACTTACACAGTAACAAATAGCCAGTCGAGGATAGCATGGGACACAAAAAAGAGGTTGATTTTCAACCGTTAAACATTGCCGTATTAACCGTATCCGATACTCGTGATGAGTCGACAGATACCTCAGGACAAAAGCTGGTCGACGGCCTTAAAACCGCAGGTCACGTATTGGCCGACAAATGTATTGTGATTGATGATGTTTATAAAATTCGGGCAGTCGTGTCTCAGTGGATTGCCTCAGATAACGTTCAGGCTGTACTGGTCACCGGCGGCACCGGTTTTACCGCCCGCGATTCCACGCCAGAGGCGCTGTTGCCATTGATGGACAAGCTAGTTGAAGGTTTTGGTGAGTTATTCCGCCAGATATCATTTCAACAAATTGGCACCTCTACCATACAGTCTCGCGCTTTTGCCGGACTGGCCAATGGTACTGTGGTATTCGGTATGCCGGGCTCAACCAATGCCTGTCAAACCGCTTGGGATGATGTCATTCGTGAGCAACTTGATGCTAGCCATCGGCCTTGCAACTTTGTCGGACAGCTGAAAAAGACGGATGCTGAACAATGCGGAACTCGGGGCTAAGATGAACAATTTAACGCACTTAAATGCCAAGGGCGAAGCCAATATGGTGGACGTGACCGAAAAAGCCGTCACGTCACGTCAGGCAATAGCCGAGGCTTTTATCGAAATGTCTGGGCAAACGTTGGCAATGGTAATGGATGGCAGTCATGCCAAAGGCGATGTTTTGGCCGTTGCGCGTATTGCGGGCATTCAAGCCGCCAAAAAATGCAGTGATTTAATTCCCTTGTGTCATCCATTGATGCTGACCAAGGTCAAAGTCGAGTTCGAATCACAACCTGAGTTTAACCGCATCAGAATAATCACTCTGTGCAAATTGGCCGGACAAACTGGGGTCGAGATGGAAGCGTTAACGGCTGCATCGGTAGCGGCACTGACCTTGTTTGATATGTGTAAAGCGGTGGACAAAGCGATGGTGATCAGCGGCATTAAAGTGATGGAGAAACAGGGCGGCAAAAGCGGCGACTGGACTAGAAGCGATGTTACGGAGACTAGTGCATGATCACAGTATTGTTTTTTGCTCATCTCAAAGAAACGCTGGGTTATGAGGGTTTGCATGTTGAAGCAACCTATGCCTCCAGTGTTGCATTGCTTAGACAAAAGCTGGCAGACAAAGGCGAAGCATGGGCCAAGGGTCTGGCCTGTGGTTCGACACTTGTTGCGGTCAACCAAACCATGGCTAAAGAAGATGCTGTGTTGAATGACGGTGACGAAGTCGCCTTTTTCCCACCTGTGACTGGGGGATAGTTTAATGATCTCTGTTCACTGTGAAGACTTTGACTTTGCCGCAGAATATCAAAAACTGATTAAAGACAATAAGAGTGACGGCGCGGTTGTCACTTTTGTTGGTTTGGTCAGAGACTTTAACGAAGGTAGCAGTGTGAACGGGCTTTTTCTGGAACATTACCCGGGTATGACAGAAAACTCGCTTAAGGATATCTCCCGGCAGGCCAAAGAACGCTGGTCGCTGGGCAGGGTAAGAATAATTCATCGTATTGGTCAGCTTGAGCTTGGCGAACAAATCGTGTTTGTTGGGGTTACCAGTATGCACCGAAAATCAGCGTTCGAAGCCTGCGAGTTTATTATGGATTACCTTAAAACCCAGGCACCTTTTTGGAAAAAAGAAACCACCCAAGATGGCGAGCGCTGGATAGAAGCCAAACAGTCCGACCAACAGCAGGCGGATAAATGGTAAGGGGACTGTTACTGCTTTTCCTTTGCTGTTCTTTCGCGAATGCGGCCACCCTAAAAGTGGCCGTTGCCGCCAATTTCAAACCCTTACTCAAACAACTCAAACCCCAATTCGAACAACTGCATTTAACCAAACTGAGCTTGTCTTCGGCTTCAACCGGCGTACTTTATGCCCAAATAACCCATGGCGCACCGTTTGACGTGTTACTTGCTGCCGACGAAAAAAGACCCCGGCTGCTTGAACGCAACAACCTCATCATCAAAGGATCACGAAAGACCTATTCGATAGGCCAATTGGTGCTCTGGCATAACGATAAAAACGGCGGGCAGCCCAATAAAATTCTGTTGGCTCAATGGCCCGACAAAATTGCGCTCGCCAATGCCAAAACCGCGCCTTA
>JABSOG010000205.1 GCA_013216025.1 Algicola sp.
GCTCTGCCCACTCGCGGTTTAAGTTGGCGCCACAAGCGTTGGTTCGCAAATGTCCACGGATTGAACCGTCAGGGTTCATGTTAGGCACCACGTAGAATACCGCTTTTTCAAGCAAGGCTCTGGCGGTACCGTCGTCTTCGTCGAGCAGGCGGTTTAACATACCCTCTGCAAACCATTCTGCCATGCTTTCGCCAGGATGCTGACGACAGGTGACCCAAATGTTTTTCTTGTCTTCACCGGGCTCACCAATAACCAACAATGACATGTCATTGCCGTCAAGGGTATCGCCAAGGTCAACCAGTTGGCAATCATAAGATTGTTGACATTGGTGGATTAAATCTAGGTGACGTTCGTAAGAATAGGGAGAGAAGTAGGCGTAATAAACCGAATCACACTCAGGCATGTGGTTGATGACCAATTGCTCGCCATCAAACTCGGTGTCAACGCGGAACCAGATCTCGCGGTCATATGAGGCAACAACATTATAGTCTTTCCAACCGTCAACATAGGCTGCGCCTTTGGCGTTTTTGATGGTAATTTTGTGTTCAATAGATGACTGGGTTTGTAATCTGAAGTGGAACCACTGATAGAAATCTGATTCGTTGTCTTTGTTGATCTCTACCTGGATGTCGGTAGGTTTTTCTAGTTTGATGACTTTGATGTTGCCGCTGTCGAAATTGGCTGTAATTTTCATTGTAAAACCCTGTCAAAATAAAGGCGTACAGACTACCACAAAATCGTTTACAGCGTAAAATAAAAAACCGGCCAAAGCCGGTTTTATGGGATGAATGACCTTACTTCTTTCTGCGTCTTAACGCCATCAAACCAAGCACAGGGAACAACCACATTGAACCACCACCACTGGATGTTGGTGTTGGGGTTGGTGTTGGGGTTGGCGTAGGTGTTGGGGTCGGAGTTGTCGCCGCATTGACGGTCACCGTTACCGACTTGACCGCTTCGGCACCAAAATCGTCAGTCACTGTAATATCAAATACCACGGTACCTGCATTGGCCGGTGCGGTCACTGCCATAGCACTATCTGTGGCGTTGGGAATTGCCACCGTTTCACCAGAAGATTGGCTCCACATGTAAGTTAGTGGGTAACCTTCAGGGTCTGTCGCAGTGGCCGCCAAACTAATGGTATCGCCCGTGTTAACCGCAAAATCATCTGTTACAGTGATTTCGGCTGGCAGATTAGAATCGTCATCACGAATCGCTACTGTGATTTGTTGAAAACCACTGGCATCGGTTTGAACCAGATTCAACACGATATTTTCAACGCTTTCTGATTCGGTGTCGTCGATTAATGTCAATTCAATGTTTTTGGGGCCACTTTCACCGGCAGCCCAATGCAGGTTACCGTCAGCCATTGTGTAGTCGTCGCCAAGTAACGCGGTATCCATGGCGGCACTGAACTCTACCGTTAATTCAGAAGCAAAATCGCCACCACGATTCACGGGGATCATTATGGTGCCATCGGTTTCTTTCACTTCAATCGATTCTGTCGAGAATGAAGCGTAAGTAGGTAAAGATAGCCCTTTGACGTTAACCATTGAAATGTTCGGTGCGGCCAACGTTAATCCATCAGTCGGGTTATACAGCCTGACGAATAAGGTCTCATTGTATTCGTTATCCAATGCATCAGTATTGACTGCAATCGTGATTGGTTTGTCGTCAGTTTCACCTGCACTCCAGCTTAATGTGCCTTGTACCATAACAAAATCGTCGGTGTTGGCCGAACCCACATGGGATTCGTATTGTACGGTGACGGCTTTTGAGGTATCTCCTATACGCTGGACATTAACAGTCACAGAGTTGCCTTCTTCGACTTGATAGGTTGATGCGCTCAGTTTGACCGAATCATGTTCAGCCATGCCCACGGTATTGTCGCCCAATACATATAAACCACTGTTGATGTCGCTAACCAATATATTGCCGCTTGGCAAGTAAGGGTATACGCCCCATGCTCCGTTGAAGTTGGTGTTGTCGCTCAGTGGGAAGGTATCGAAATGGCCAATCTCTTGAGGAGACGCCGGGTTCGAAATGTCTAAAACAGTCAAACCACGTTCATAGTTTGACATGTAGTAACGACTGCCACGAACAAAACCGTTATGGTCAATGGCTCCCGTTGGGCCGACCCATTGTGCAATCATTTGCGGTTGAGCCATATTGGAGATATCAAAAAATCGCACTGTGGAGTTTATACCACTTTGTGCCTCATCCAGTTCATCGTGAACAATCACCACCTGATTGTCTTCAGTTGACCAACCTGAATGAACGTAACCCGGGTTGCTGTAGGTCGCAGACCCCAGCAATGTCGGAGACGCGTTGTTTGACTTATCCCAAATTTTTATCCGGTCGACGTTATAATCAAAAAAGATCTCGCAACTACCGTTAACCGGGTTACATTGACTGTTGATACGATCATCAGAAATTACCATGGCTGACATATCGTGCGTATAGGAGGCCACAAAACCCGGATGGTACAATTTACTAACCGTAGTTGAATCGCTGCCCATTTGATAGGAGTTAAAAGCGCCGCCTGCATTGTTGGCACCGGCGGTGTGTAAAACCGGTGTTCTGCCGGTCAACGTCACACCGGTGCTGTAATCAACGTTACTGAGAAAGACGTTATGGGCACTAGTATCTGTTCGGTCAATATTGACGATAGAAATGCCGTTAGACAAATCATTCAAATCGATAATGGTCAAACCAATCGAAGCACTGTCTGCGGTCACATAGGCATAGGCTTTCCAACGCAGCGCGGCAGCGTCATAATACTGGTGGACTTTGATGTCACGCCAGGTTGTATTTGATGCACTGATATAACCGACAACATTGGGCTCTACCGGATCAGTCACATCGACCGCGGCTACTCCGTTACGCAAACCAATAATGGCATATTCGCGGTTGTTATTAAGGTCGATAAAACCCCAGATGTCGTTAGCACCGCTGCTGGTACCCGAAAGCTCTGTCAATGGCACATGCGACAAGAGTTTAATGTTGTTACAAGCAAACTCACCTGCCTGGCCATCTACACAGTCGACGTCAGTTTGACTTTGCGACAGTGACCTATATTGGCTCATTTTATGTGCCAGCGTGGCAGCAGCTTCGGCAGAAAGGTTTTTCTGATCGGTATTAACAACAAAACCTTTGGCTCGCAATTGCTGAGCATATTCAAGTGGCACACCGGTCAGGTGGGTAGTATTGGCTTGTTGATCTCGCACCTTGTAACCGTCTTTGGTTGAAAACCCGGCTTTGACTGGCACGATTTCACTGAGTAGGTAAAACAACGAATCTGCATCGTCAATAGCATATTTGCCAGACGCCACTAGAATCTGGTCACCCTTATTGGATTGATTGGCTGTATATCGGAAGGTCAAACAAGGACTTTCAAGGGTTTCACAAGCGCCTTTGTCGACACCTGTAGAGGATATATAACGGGGTTTGTCGTGCTCGGCGTGAGCAAGGGCACTGCCACTGTACAGGCCTGACATACCAAGGGATAACATGGCCAAGGATGTGGCATTTAACATAAAGCGTACTGGTTTCATTCTTTTATACCGCTGAGGTCAATTTATCCTCCATTTTGGTCATGTTTGGGCCTTGAAGTAAAGGTTGATGAGGTCAGCGACAGGCTATTTTTGTATCACTTTGTAATTTTTTGGCTACGTTCGGTTAACGTCAAAAGACTAAAAGCAAAAACGGCGCGAATGCGCCGTTTTGATTAACTCGATAAACCGTTAGGTCTATTCGTCCAAGAAGCTGCGAAGCTGCTCTGAACGTGAAGGGTGACGCAGCTTACGCAGCGCTTTGGCTTCAATCTGACGAATACGCTCACGGGTAACGTCAAACTGTTTGCCTACCTCTTCCAAGGTGTGGTCGGTGTTCATGTTGATACCAAAACGCATTCTCAGTACTTTGGCTTCTCTTGCAGTCAAGCCTGACAATACGTCTTTGGTAGCAGCCTTGAGGCTTTCGCCTGTGGCGTTTTGAATCGGAGAATCGATAACCGAATCTTCGATAAAATCACCTAGGTGCGAATCTTCATCATCACCGATGGGGGTTTCCATCGAGATAGGCTCTTTGGCGATTTTCAACACCTTGCGAACCTTGTCTTCAGGCATTTGCATACGCTCTGACAATTCTTCCGGTGTTGGCTCACGACCCATTTCTTGTAACATCTGGCGAGAAATACGATTAAGTTTGTTGATGGTTTCAATCATATGCACCGGAATACGAATGGTTCTGGCCTGATCCGCAATTGAGCGGGTAATGGCCTGACGTATCCACCAAGTCGCATAAGTCGAGAACTTGTAACCACGACGGTATTCAAACTTGTCTACCGCTTTCATCAAACCGATGTTGCCTTCCTGAATCAAATCGAGGAATTGCAAACCACGGTTGGTGTATTTTTTGGCAATTGAAATAACCAAACGCAAGTTGGCTTCAACCATTTCTTTTTTCGCCCGGCGAGCTTTCGCTTCACCAATACTCATGCGGCGGTTGATGTCTTTGATCTCGACGATTTTCAAGCCAGTATCAATTTCAACCTGAGTCAATTTGTGAATTGAACGCAAAATCTCAGTGCGATGGGCTTCAAGTGCCGGCGCAAAGTCGCCACCCGATGCCACTGCGATATCAAACCATTCGCGAGAAGATTCGTTACCAGCAAACGCTTTAACGAAAATTCTTTTCGGCATTTTGGCCAACGTCACCGCGTGTTTCATCACAATGCGCTCTTGAATACGCACTCTGTCCATGGTGGCACGTACACTTTTAACCAAACGGTCAAATTGCTTAGGTATAAAGCGCAGTTCTTTGAACAATTCAATGGTTTTGGCGATGGCTGTCTGAGAATCAGGATGCTTGCGGCCGTGAGCTGCATGGATCTTCATCATCGCCTCAAACTGAGTACGCAGCGCATCGAATTTCTCTTTGGCTAATTCAGGATCAGGACCGGTATCTTCCTCTTCCTCTTCATCATCATCTTCAGTATTCAATTCTGCTTTTGGTACTTCTGAACCGACATGAGTGGCCGTTGGCGCCAAATCTGCTTCGACTTGATCACTGGCAAAACCGCTAATGATGTCCGTCAGACGAATTTCTTCGGCTTCGAATTTGTCCCACTGGTCAAGGATATTAATGATGGTACCGGGATACTCGGCAACACAATGAACTACGCGGTTGATGCCTTCTTCAATCCGTCTGGCAATAACAATCTCGCCTTCACGGGTCAGCAGTTCAACGGTGCCCATTTCACGCATGTACATACGCACCGGGTCGGTGGTACGGCCGATTTCTTTGTCAACACTGGCTAGTGCCTGTGCCGCTTCTTCGGCTGCGTCTTCATCTGTGGTGGTTTCTTGCATCATCATGTCATCGGTATCGGGGGCTGTTTCGTACACCTTGATACCCATGTCATTGATCATGCCGATAATATCTTCAACTTGATCTGAATCTACAATTTCCTGAGGGAGGTGATCATTCACCTCTGCAAAGGTTAAAAAACCTTTTTCTTTACCCTTGGCGATTAAAATTTTTAACTGAGACTGAGGATTTTGATCCATAAAGAACTTCTCTTTACCCACAAGTTATTAAGATAAGATGGTGAACTAAGCATTATAACAGCCTTTTAAAAATCTGCCTAGGCTGGCTACCCACAAAGCAATATAAATAGTGTAGTCCAATGCTGTTTGCTCACCTTTTGTATTAATGGTGATTAACTATTATTCAATGCTGCCCGGGATGACTGGGGTTATCTGCACAACATCAGCATTTTGCGCCCGGTGCCGCAACAAATGATCCATCAAAGTAATGGCCATCATCGCCTCAGCAATAGGGACAGCTCTAATACCGACACAAGGATCGTGCCTGCCCTTAGTCACCACTTCAATCGGTTCACCGTGCAAATTAACCGACTGACCCGGTGTCGAAATACTCGACGTTGGTTTGAGTGCAATATGGGCAACAATGTCCTGTCCGGTTGAAATACCGCCCAAAATGCCACCCGCGTGGTTTGACTTAAATCCCTGAGGCGTCATTTCATCCCGGTGTTCAGTGCCCTTTTGTGACACGCTGTCAAAACCCGCACCAATCTCAATACCTTTAACGGCATTAATGCTCATCAGTGCATGGGCCAGCTCTGCATCAAGCCGGTCAAATATCGGTTCACCCAAACCAACGGGCACTTTAGTAGCCACAACAGAAACCTTTGCGCCAACCGAATCGCCGTCTTTTTTGAGCGCTTTCATGTAATCAGCCATCGCTTCAATCTTTGACTCATCAGGACAGAAAAACGGATTGCATTCTATCTGGTCGCGATCAAAAGCCTCGGCCTTGATTGGACCCAGTTGTGACAGGTAACCAAAGACTTCGATGCCAAACTTAACTTTGAGAAATTTCTTGGCAATCGCACCAGCAGCCACCCTTATCGCGGTTTCGCGGGCAGAGGCCCGGCCACCACCACGGTAATCACGCAGGCCGTATTTTTGCTGATAGGTATAATCGGCATGACCCGGACGAAAGGTTTCTTTGATATTCGAATAATCTTGCGAGCGCTGATCGGTGTTTTGAATCGACAGACCAATCGGGGTGCCCGTGGTTTTGCCTTCAAACACACCAGACAGAATTTTGACCTCGTCGGCTTCTCGTCTTGCGGTGGTAAACCGTGAAGTGCCCGGTTTTCGTCTGTCCAAGTCAACCTGAAGGTCGGCTTCACACAAATCAAGATTCGGCGGACAACCATCAACAATGCCGCCCAACGCAATACCGTGACTCTCACCAAATGTGGTCACGGTGAACAATTTACCAAAACTATTACCTGACACTTAAGCCCCCTTATTATCGTTTTGAAACTAACATCCATGTGAGATTTCAAAAAACCGCTACGTTCAAGCAAGTGGAACTTCACTCACTTTTCAACCAGTTGAAAAGGCGGCACGTCCGTGTGCCGCGTATTATCTAACTTAACCTGCTAAATCTGCTTGATGTTGAACTAACTGTGCTTTGGTCAAAATAAACACGCCATGCCCTCCGTGGGCAAACTGTGGCCATTCAAACGGCACTTGTGGAAACTGTTGATTCAATTGCAATTCGCTGTTGCCCACCTCAACGACCAGTAAACCGTCATCATTTAGCAAGTCAGCCGCTTGAGCCAGCATTTGGCGGGTCAATTCGAGTCCATCTGGCCCTGAAGCCAGGCCGATGGCCGGTTCGTGCGTGTATTCTTCAGGCATAGAGGACAAGTCGTCAGCATCGACATAAGGCGGGTTACTAACGATAAGATCGTATTTTTGCCCTTGAAGGTTGTCAAACAGGTCTGATTGCATGAGGAATACCTGCTGGCTCAGGTCATGCTCTTGCACGTTAATTTCGGCTACCGCCAGTGCGTCGATGGAGATATCCACCGCATCCACTTCGGCATCAGGAAATAAATAGGAACAAGCAATGGCAATGCAACCCGAGCCGGTGCACATGTCTAGCACCCGATTGACGGTTTTGTTGGCTAACCACGGTTGAAACTCTGCGCTGATGAGTTCGGCAATCGGTGAACGTGGTACCAATACCCGCTCGTCGACATAAAAAGGCAAACCATTGAACCAACCTTGATTGGTAATATAAGCAGCGGGAATACGTTCTTCGATACGGCGTTGCACCAATTCGACAATGGTTTTTTTCTCAGAGGTTGTCAGGCGTGCTTCTTTAACCTGCTCACCAATGCTTAATGGCAAACTCAAAGCAAACATCACCAGCGCTACCGCTTCATCCCACGGGTTGTCGGTGCCATGACCGAAATAAACTTCACTTTGGTTAAAGCGGCTGACCGACCAGCGAATAAAATCACCCAGTGTGTGCAATTCGGCCACTGCTTCATCGATTTGATTTTGTTCCAATGTACGTTCCTTTGTTGCGCTTGTTTGTGTTTTATTGATATGATCAGCTCATAGCGACTCAGCCAACCATTTCAGCCAACTTCTAATCAATATAAAGCGAACCATGAATAAAGACCGTCAGCCCAGTGAATCAGATTTATCTCTGTTCAAAGATGCCTTGAATAATGCAGATGGGGTCACTCATCGAATAAAACAAGACAAAATACACCCTACACCTGCACTGAGCAAGCCCAAAGCACAAGAAAAGGCCAAACAACGCCAGCAACGTCAGGCCAGTTTCTATTTCTCGGATGAGTTTGAACCCGACTTGCCCAAAGAAGGTCCATTAAGTTATGTTCGCGAAGGCGAAAGTTCGTTTTTAGCCAAACAACTGCGCCGGGGTGATTTTGCACCGGATTTGATTTTAGACCTGCACGGTTACAACAAAGAAAATGCCAAAATTGAGCTGTCCGGGTTAATCGATGAATGCCGCAAACGCCACATTCAATGTGCCAATATCGTGCATGGGCTTGGCGAGTATATATTGAAGAAAAAAGTACCCCATTATTTAGTGCAGCACCCTTATGTTGTGGCTTTTCATCAGGCACCGAAGGAGTTCGGTGGGCGAGGCGCTTTGCTGGTGCTTGTAGAATTGCCTGAACGCTGACTTTTAGGGTGCCTTAACCGATCCAAAGTGCCCTTTCATCTGCTGAACATCGTATTCAATATAAGCAATCCCGGCGGTGGGGAAAATCGGTGAGATTCGTTCAATTGAGAACTCTTCGACCAGATAACTCACCAGTGGCATATGAGAAACCAGTAAGATGTTCTTTGGTTGATCAGTCTGAATGGCAGCATCAATATAATCGTGGACGTTTTCTGGCGAACCCTCAGGCACCAAATCATCGAATGTTTCGAGTTTGGTGGGGGTTTCAATCAGGTCGCAAATGAGTTTGCAAGTTTGCTGTGCACGTATATAAGGGCTGACCAATACCAAATCAAATCCATCGACTTGCTGCTTTAACCACATTGCGTTTTTTTGCACCTCTGCAATGCCCCTTGATGTCAGTTCGCGCATCTTGTCCGAACTGGCGTAAGGCTGTGCGTCGCCATGGCGCATGATATAAAGGTTAATGATCATCTTCCCTACCTAATTCCCGTTAGTCAGCTATATTAATAACAAAGTTGAATTATCTGTTTATCGTCTGAAGCCTAACATCCATGTAAGGCTTCAGAAAACCGCTACGTTCAAGCAAGTGGAACTTCGCTTACATTCCAACAAGTTGAAATGGTGACACATCCGTGTGTCACGTAGCAAGTGCTCATCAAAACCCCTTCGGGATGAGTACTTTCTAGTTTATATTAATTTGCTATTAGGGTATAACCCTATCACAGTTATATTTTTCGTTTTCTTTTTGCGTTGTAGTACACATTTTAGTACAACAGGAGTACGTTACTTTGATCATCAGCCCTAACGATTGCAAGCAGTATCAATCATTTACATTGGACAATGGCTTGCGCGTTATTGTTATTCACGACGTTAATTCTGAGAAATCAGCGGCTTCGCTTACGGTAAATTGCGGCCATTTTGATGACCCATCAGAGCGTCAGGGCATGGCACATTTTGTCGAACACATGGTGTTTCTCGGCACCGAAACCGACCCAGATCCAGGTTCATATCACCAGTTTATTTCAGGCCATGGCGGCTCTAATAATGCTTGGACGGGTACCGAATTTACCAGCTACTTTTTTGACATCAACAACGAATTTATCGATGAGGCCCTGACCCGTTTTAGCCACTTTTTTTCTGAACCCCTGCTGGCCGAAGAATATATCGAAAAAGAACGCAACGCCATCGAAGCCGAATACAAACTAAAGCTCAAAGAAGATTCACACCGAATTTATCAAGTCCACAAAGAAACCATCAATCCGGCACACCCATTCAGCAAGTTTTCGGTCGGTAATGTCGACACACTGGCCGACCGAGATGGCATTTCGATTCGCCAAGAACTGGTTAATTTTCACGATACCTATTATGTACCGCATCACATGACTCTGGTGGTCATAGGCATCCAGTCACTCGATGAGCAAGAGGCACTTGTCAGAAAACTGTTCAACAAATTATCCGATCACCCGGGTAAAGAGCGCGAAGTTCAGGTACCCATGTATCTCGAAGAACACAAAGACATCGAAATTTTTATCGAACCGCACAAGCATTCACAAAAGTTGATAGCCAGCTTTTCGATGCCCTGCACCGACAAGTATTACAAAAACAAAACCATCAATTACATTGCCCACCTTATCGGTTACGAAGGTGAAGGCTCGATTTTGTCGTTGCTCAAACAAAAAGGCTGGTGTAACAACCTCAGTGCCGGGCGCGGCATTGCTGGCAGTAACTTCAAAGATTTCAATGTCAGTTTTGATTTAACCAACAAAGGTTTGCAACACTGTGACGAGATCATCACCGTATTGTTTGAGTACATCGCCCTATTAAAGCAAAACGGCAACAATGAGATGCTGTTTGCCGACAAAAAGAAGTTGCTGCAACTGGCCTTTGATTATCAAGAGAAAACCAAACCCATCAATCAGGTCAGTCATTTATCGGTCAACATGTTTCATTATGATCAAGACCATTACATCTATGGTGATTACATCATGGACCATTTTAATCAAAGTGAATTTGACGAAATTTGTCAATATCTCCGTGCTGCGAATCTGCGCATTGTTCACATCCACCCTGACGTAGAAACTAATCGTGAAGCACAGTGGTACCACACCCCTTACAGCTTCAAAAAAATAGATCCACAGCGTATCGACCATTGGTATTCGGCCAGTAGCGATAACTCGGCGTTGTCGATGCCCGGTGAAAACCCCTACCTGAAAAACGAAGTCAAAATAGAACCATTGGTTGAAGGTGAAGTCAGCGACATTCCGCAAATTATCAGTAAAGACGAGGGTTACACCTTCTGGTTTAAACAGGACGAGATGTTCAACGTCCCCAAAGGACATGCCTATATTGCCATCGATTGTCCAATATCGACGGCTAACATTGAGAACATCGCCATTACCCGACTGTTCACCGAGCTATTCCTCGACGAAGTGCTCGAAGCCCATTACAGCGCTGAACTCGCCGGTTTAAGTTACCATGTTTATGTACATCAGGGTGGCTTGACCATTCATACCTCGGGGATCAGCACCAATCAGCCACTATTGATTGAAAAGCTGCTGGAGTCGTTAAAAACCCTGAGCTTTTGCCAAGAACGCTTTGAAGAGCTGAAAAACCAGCTTTATACCCACTGGCTCAACAGTGCCAAAAGTAAACCTGTTTCGCAGTTATTTTCAACACTAACCTCAACATTACAGCCCAATAACCCCACCATTGAGCAATTGGCCCAGGGGCTTAAAGACGTCAGTTTTGAACAGTTTTTGGCCGTCAGAGAACAATTATTTACTCAAGTTCACGTCG
>JABSOG010000206.1 GCA_013216025.1 Algicola sp.
AAAAAGCCGCATTCAAATCCTTGATATATTGGTCAGCTCTTTCATCGCCGAACTCTTGAAGGCTGTAGTCGTAAATACGTTCAAGATCTTTTTCGGCTTTTGGGCGCAATTGAAAGCTTTTATTATTGCTCATATTCAATCCCTAATCTGTATCAGGCTTTTCTGGCTTTCATCCGGTTCAAAAAGTCATTCACATCCCAATCGACAGGTTCGCCGCTGTTTTCACCTTCATCAATAAGTTTACGTAGTGTTTCAAGTTTTGATGCTGCCTGCTTTTCCTGTAGTAAGCGCAAACCATCACGAACCACTTCACTATTGGTTTTGTAATTGCCTGCTTCAACTAGGCTTTCAACAAAACCTCGTAGTTCTTCACCGGTATCGACTGTCATTGTTCGGGCCATTTCAATCACCTAATTTTTGAGCAATAATCTTACTGCCAAGCTTATAAGACATATGCTTACATTTCAAGTTCAAATCTTAAAGAGAAATCTCTTGCCTAAAAAGCCGGGTCAATAATCTGGCATGCTAAATGTCGTATAAATGTACCAGCATTAAAGGTGAAATTTTCTAAGGTACCTTTGCAAAGATAAAAGTCAAATGAAGCTGCATTTTAAACTTTCGAATCCTTTATGCGTAAATAAAAAATACTGTTACTTGCTATTACCACTTCATTTGCAATGTAAATTCTGTGTGTAACGTTGGCTTTGCGACGGGCAGGTCTATTTTTAATAAACTCACCCTGATTGTTGTTCGCACTCCTTTTAATGCGCATACGCTACTTAAAAGACAACGAATTAATATTTAAAATTCTTTAAATACAGCAGTTTAACTTACCTGTCTGATTTGTTGCGAGGATTTTAAAGTGTGACATAGTGGTCACGAATACAGATTAACGAGGATGAGACATGAGTAATAGAGTCGGCTATTGGCCATCAGGCCAGCGCTCGAACCAGCAGGGGTTCGTCAGTTTCATCAGGGTTAAAAATAGTAAACAGCGGCCTATCAAACATATTTTATACACTTTGTCTATGGTAAAACACTTTACCCTACTATTGGCACCCAATCGTGGAATACAATGCGGTATAGTAAATCTTACTGTGAGGGCAGATTAATGCTAGAACTCTTTTTTAACTACCTCAATGAAATATCAGTTTCACTCATGTTGTTGGTTATATTGGTTTATATCTATAGGTGTTGGTTGGACGACAGAAGTGTTTCCTTGGAAGAGATGTTAGTGCCTGCGATGTCAGCTGCAAGTGTGCCAGCAGGTGTCGCGTTGATCATATGCGCATTTAGTCCTAGTTATGTGAGTAAACTCCAATCGATCAATATATATCTCGCGATGGCTGGCATAGCTTTGTTATATTTTGCTGTACAGAGTATAAGATCTGCCGTCAAACCACGAGAAAAAGAGCGAATATGAATTGTTGTTTGCTACCATAAGCCTCTCGACGTTGTTTTGGTATTGATGCGGTGTAATATAGCGCCATATTAGTGAGTGTTTGTAAATCGACGGCGGGGACAATGCAATGATAGTAAGAAAAAGTATTTCATTTACCGACTCACATAACCATTGGCTAAAGACACAAACTGCCAGTGGAAAATATACCAGTGACAGTGAGGTTGTACGCGACCTGATTAGGCAGCAACAAGAGCGGGAAGATAAGTTTATGCGTTAAAATCAGCCATTCAAGATGGCATTGACAGCGGTATTAGTAACAAACAGGTGCCCGATATTATGCGAGAGGTCGAAGTAAGGTTACGTACTGATGGGTAAATTGAAACTGTTGAGCTACTGCGTCAAAGACAGTCAACTCGTGTACTATTATCAGCGGGGTATTTCAATCGAACTTCAAAAAAACGCATCTATCCCATATATCTATCCACCACAAAAAACCAAATTAACCCCCATCTGTACAGCTAAGACCAGTGAATGTCGCATCTGTAACGGCACATCTTGCTAATCTTTTTGACCAATCAGTGATGCAACAAGATCTGCAATATCTAATCAGCCACAGTTTTAGTTCTGTGTCGCGCTGCTTTTGTATCACCTGATAACCGGTTGATTATCAAGCACAATCAAGATATCCCCTTAATTACATTAAATCTGGCCCTGTTTATTTTGCTCCGCTGGAGTCGCTTGCTATTTGGGTCGGAGCGTCTCAATTATCTGAGCATCCACCCAATAGATAGTCACATCTGCATTTGCGCGTTTTGTCCGGCGGTCAAAGAAAAGAAACTTGCCATCGGGTGATACACTTGGATTTTTTTCAGAAGCATCGGTATTTATCTTGTCTCCCAAATTGATGGCAGGACCCCATGCGCCATCAGCCTTGCGAAAGCTGATGTAAAGATCAGATGAACCCTGTCCGACGTCTCTTACGCTATCAAAAACAATATAGTTTTCATCCGGCGCAATGTAGGGGTGAGCAGTATATCTGCCTATGCCAAACTGAGGGCCCAGTGATTTCGGCGTCTCATATTTGCCGTCAATCAAACGTGAATAGCGCAGAGGCGTATCCATAGCCCTGCTATAGGTATCAAAATAAATGGTTCCGTTCGAGGAAATAGCAGACCGCATAATGCTGATACTTGCGAAAGGCTCACCAAGACTTTTCATCTGTGACCAACCGTCGCTTGTGCGTTCTATATATCCAGTTTTGAACAAAATGGTATTTCCATCGGGAGAGATAGATGGTTCGCTCGCAGCCTTCGCGACAACAGACTGCTGCCATTTATTATTTTTATATTCAATGACAGCCAGCCCATAGGAAACTTTATCTCCTTTAAATTCTCCAACTGTAACTACGCCGCCATATTCTTCACCTTCTCTAACGAAGTAAAAGGTATTCATGTCCGATCCGAACATGCCCTCAAGATCGGTGGATTTCTCTTTATTAACAATACCAGGTGCAAAAATCTTAGGTGTTGAGCCGGGCGGCGTTTGACCGAGATAGGGGGCGTCTGGGATGGGAAACTGATCCTGACTATAACTCTTGCTACTGCAAGCTAGTATAGAAAACAGCAGAGTAATTGAAATACCAATATATTTCATATTATTGTCCTTATTTTATATTTAGTAGAATGCTTAACTTCTGCGCTCTAATAACGCCTATTAATATTACGTCCACATGATCACGGTCAACATAGTATTACAAACAAGACCAAAGTGGCAGAATTCAAGTTGAATAACCAGTGGGTCTGTTATTGATACTAAAATATTCATTGCCATTATCCAAAAGCAGAATAAATACCAATATCGAATTTTAATTTGCAATCTCTACAGTTGTAGATATACTTCTCTACAAATGTAGAGATAGAAAAATTCAGCAGGAATTCACATGTCATTATCCGATTTTGAACTTGAAGTGATGCAATTGTTTTGGTCATTGGATGAAGCGTCGGCACCACAAATACACAAGATCATTGAACAAAAGCGGGATGCAACGTATTCAACCGTAAAAACCATCATCGACCGGTTAGAGAAGAAAGACGCGATTAAGCGCAGTAAAAATCAGGGCAGAACCATTTATTACTCACCCGTTATGGAAAAGCAAAGTGTGCGTACACCGCTGATAAAGGATTTTATCAATAGGGTCTTTTTGGGTAAGAGTCGTCCACTGGTTGCACATATTTTGGCGGAAGAAGATCTCAACTTGGATGACATTGAATACCTTGAAGCGGTGTTAAAGGAAAGAAAAAAGGAGATTAAGTAAGTGGACAATTATTTTTATGTCAATGTCAGTATTGCTTTTGCTGTCCTGGTGATGATTCGATATGGCAAAGGTTCTAGTAATGCCAATTACTATTTGTCTTCGATGGCGATAGCGGCATGGTTTATACCTTATTCTTTATTGGCCGAGTTAGTACCTGCGCAAGTTTTAGTCGAGCCCATAATAGTGTCTTTTTCAACACTAAACACTACTGTCACTACTAATGGTGGGCAATGGTTGCAGTTTGGTATCAACAGTTGGCTAAAGTGGGGCCTTTGGGGGTTAGTCAGTTTTGGCGTACTGCTTTTTATCAAGCAATTAATCGATTGTGTCAGGTGGAGTCGTCAAGTGATGACCGATCCATCGTTGAACTTGTTGAATGAAATCAGTGCGAAACATGATTTGCCTGTTTATAGCGTAAATCAAGTCGACAGCGGGTTGTTATTAGGTCTGTTTAAACCGGTGATAGTCATTTCAAACCAAATAAATGACCCCAAGCACATCAGTCTGATTATTGCGCATGAGCAGCAGCACATAAAAAATCATGATAACTTTCGATTATTATTACTGGAATTAAGTGAATGTCTTTTCTGGTGGAATCCGCTTGTTCGCAAGTTGGTTAATATTAATCGGTTTTTAATCGAAGTAAGATGCGACGAAAATGCCAGCAAGGACTATGGAAAAATGGATTATATCAACGATCTGACGTCCTTAATTCTGTCGAAGTATCAGGATAAACCGAGCAACCTAATCTGCTCAGCCACCTCAAATGGCACCAATAATGTTGCCAGAATAAAATTACTCAAGGAAAAAAGATACATGACTTTCAGCAAAAGGTTAACTTACGCAGTGATCGCATTAACCACAATAACTACTATGTCTTGGACGACGCTTGCGACAGCAATTAACAATGAGCAAGCGCAGCACTTGGAAGCCAATCAAAAGCAAATAGGTGCTTTGATTGATTTTGATGTAAAAATAATCAACGAAAGGACAGATGAGACTGAAAGTGCTATCAGCGCGAACATGACAATGTGGGTTGATTTTGATGGTAAGGCTTCATTCAGAATAAACGATGAATTCGCATTTAATTTTCAGGTGACCGATAGTGGTGAATATGCTTTGTTGGATATTGAATTAATCGAAGTTGCACAATGGAATGAAAAAATGATTGCGAACCCTAAATTGGCGATTGAGTTTGGCAAAGAGGGCATTATTGAAATTGATAACCCTGAAGTCAGCAGTAATATTTACAGAATAAAAGCTAAACCCGTTAAGGCTGTTCGTCCAGAATAATGGGTTATTGTGAAAGTGTGTATTGAATTGTTATTGCGATATTGATGAACAATAGTTGGTAGACTCAAAATCATATTGGATATATACTCAATTGACTTTTGGTAGGAGAACCTACATAAAAAACAAAAGCTCCGCTTCAATCGAGAAAAAGGGAAGTTGTATTATGGAATGCTGGTCTTCGTTAAACCTCATTCAGTAGTTTATTAAAACTCAACATTAATGCCATTCATATCAGTCTGCTGTCGGACGCTTATCGCGTGTCATCAGGCTGATTGTTTGTTACGTTCTTAAGTTGTGGTTTTTTCCCTTAACGAGCACCATTTGTGCTTGTACGCCGCTGGCGTGTCTGGATAGAAATGAGTTATAGCACTCTAATATTCAAAGGGCCATTGTGTTAATGAAGATTAATAAACGTATGCAGCGGCTGGCGGTCGGAATGATCTCCTCCATCGCAGCGTTGTCAGGCACTGTCAACGTCATGGCAGAAAACTGGATCCCAATAGATAATGCTGGCATCCTGATTTTCATACCACAATTTAATTTCAAGGCTGAGTCAATCTCGCCGCAATCATATCGGCTGTCTTGGCAAGAGCAAAGTAATACTTCCAGTTATAAAATTGAACGATTAAGTCTTGATATCTCAGTAGAGGTGACCAATGCTGATATTGCAACTCATTGGAAAGTTGTCAATGATTCAGTGACGACAACTTCAGTGACACAAACTCACGATATAACGTCTTTTGACTTGGGTGGTCATCAAACCTACCGATTATCCAGTTGTAATGCCGGTGGTTGTACGGTGTTGGATTCGCTTCATTATTTTGTCAAAACTCAGCAATTGAGCAACACCATTCCACAGAACTTTACCATCACAACAACCCCTATTTATAGCAATGCAACATCGTCAGTAAAAGCTAACTTGACTAGTGCAAAAGCGGGGCCGACGTTGAACCGCAGTACACATCCAGGAGGAAATACGGCCCATAAAGAAACCAATCCTTATGAATGGGGCCGTGGTTTCAGTATGGTTAGTGGTCACACAAATCCTGCAGGACACACACCTAGAAATGGAAACGGTAATGTCAACGGCAAAACTGCAAGTCACACCCGTTCCAATTTTACCATGAACCAGGCAAATGCTGATGGCTCGGTGACTGTGACCTCACATTCCGCATTTTTGCAGTGGTCACTGGTAGACGATGCCACTCACTACGTGATCACCAGAACCGTCCTCAACGGCGAATCTCCAACCAAGAGTTTTCTTTATAACTCGGCACACCGAGAGTGGGCCGCAGCCAACTCATATACCTATCAACTTGTCGGCGGTGAATATGAATTCAGTGTTCATGCCTGTTATGACGAAGATACCGATGATGACAGAGAAGGTTTCTGCGGTGGTGCCAGTCTGGTTTTAAGCGAGACTGTTGAAATTCCGCCGATTATGGAGCGTATGCCCACCAATGTCAGGCTGTCCGACGGGGGCGTCGTTGCTGAAACCCAAACTTTTGATCTCACTTGGGAAGCTCCAACTGAGACAAGTACCAGTGAACAGACTTTGGCTCATTATAATGTCTATGGTGAACTCAGAGGTTTGATTGCCACAGTACAACATCAGGCTGGGTCGACTTACAGCCTTACCCGTAATACAGCGGCTCTGCTCTTGGTTCCTGGGCGAAAGTACTGCTACAAAATAGTCCCAAAATATCTTGTAAATGGGACGACCAACACCTATAAAAACGGGGAACCAGGCCGTCCATCACCGGACAAATGTGTTGCAGTCGGTTTAACACCTGTGCTGGATGCTCCAGGGTACCTGTCTATTTTGGAACAGCAAGACGAAAGCCACAGCACCTACAATATTGGCTATCACTTTACTTGGCCTACAGTCGCAGGTGCTGATTATTATCAACTTGACCGTGAAGTCGATTATGGTCAGGGTAATTGGTCACCGGTATATGTTGGTGACCATACTTACTCTAGACAACTGTTGACCGAAACCCGAAATGAAGCCTTTAGAGTCAGCGCCTGTACAGCAGATGGACGCTGTGGTAACTACCGACGTCTTTATTTTTGGTCTACTGGTACGATTTACTCAGGTATGACCTCCGACTATAAAGAACCTAGCTGTTTGCAAGTGCCAGAAAAAGCGGTTTATGGGCAACCTATTCAGGTTTCCTGGTGTGCACCCCATACAGGTGGTGTGGATGAATATGAATTGAAAAACAGCAGTGGTGGTTCAGTCCACAGGGCATCGGCATCGAGTTTTGATACCACCAGTCAGGGATTGGTTTATCACAACGTCGATATTGGTCTGCCTGGTTCGTCTTATTGCTTTGCGGTAGTGGCTCACTTTAACGGCGACGCTTCGTCTTACGAACATGTTCATGAAGATTGTGGTGTCGTTAAACCGGCTACGCCCAATAAACCAACCATTACAGTGGATAATGCCGCAATTGGCAAATTTACCCTTAGCTGGGCTATGCAAGAACATATCAGTAAATACCAAATACAAGAAGCTTTCTGCTACATCAATTGTAACAACTTGACAACCGCAGACTGGACAACTCTTTCATTGGAGGACTCACCCACACCACCACTGTCCATTAGTCGTGTGGTTAAACTTGACGGTATCTGGGCTTATCGTTTGTCGACCTGTACTTCGAACAACATTTGCAGCGACTATAGCGAAATAGAGACAATACAAATCAACCGAATTCCCATCTTATTTATCCATACTGATCTGCTGGGGACCCCGGTGGCAGAAACTGATGAATTTGGAGGCGTACTCTAATGAAAAACGTGATGACAAGAACAATCAAAGGGATAATGATGAACAGAGTAACAAATAAAATGAAACGATTGAGTTTACTGCCTGTATTGATGTCGGCACTTTTGTGCACCACCCCTGCGTTTGCTGACAATGGGATTATCGTTCCACAGAACCATGTTAGTGATTTTCCTAACGAATACGTGTCGGTACAAACTCGCAAAGTTGGGTTTGAATATGATGACGTTGTGATACCGGGCAACGCCGGTATGAACATTGTGGTTACCCGGCGCCAATCTGGTGAATCCGTCAAGTTTTATGACCTTTTGATGAAGACCTCCAATGCATTTGCCAGTGACTTTCCAGTGACAAGTACTACCTGTCTGGGCGATTTTCAACATCTGACGATTATGTACAAAGGGAGACCGCTGACACATGCAGGGTATAAAGAAACCAGTGACTTGCCCGCTGATGTTATTGCCGCCTTTACCGACAACAACTATCTTGCGTGTGATAAAACCGACGATACAATTGCTGTTTTACATTTTGCTGATGGTCGCAAACATTCCTTTACCCAGATACTGTCATCTGCTAATGAGTTTTCTACCAATGCTCAGTATGCAACAGGCAAAACGATTGACCGCTATGACAATTCAATCACTTATGCTTATGAAGCGGATACCAAGGATTTTTTAGCAAAGCGGTTAAAAACCATTACCCGTAATGACGGCGAGGTTGTCAATTTTGTCTACGCAACTATCGGTATTGATTATGACGGGTGGGAACCCGAATATTTGAAAGAAATTACCTATTCAGGCAAAAAAGTGCAATACGATTTTACGGGGAAAAAACTCAACGCCTTTACCGATGCACAAGGGCGAGTAACCCAGTATGAATATGGGATGTACACAGGCATTGGCAACCAAATCGTAAAGATAACCTTACCCGATGGCTTGACTGCCAGTTATTCACATAGCGCACTTATAGACAATGGCTCTTTGAGACTGCCTGAAGAAGAAGAGAGTGGAAATACTACTTTTAGCTTGGCTGATATGGGTTATAGCGGTGGCCAGTTGGTGTCCAAAACTATCAGCGGGCCGGGTATTAGCCAAAGGGTGTATACCTACGCGGCAACGACGGATGGTTCGGTAGTGGCTACCTTATTTAATTACAAGGACGATTTGGAACTAATGACCCTCTACGACTTTCAAACGATCAAGACAGCCAATTTATATGGCAGTATAAGACAGGTCAGTGTATATGAAGGGGCATTGGAAAACAGCGACACCAGGAGATATTATGAGCACACACTGGTATATCAACAAGTTACAACATGGAAATTGTTGGGCAATTTTACCGTAGGCTGCTCAGCTGCGACCATTGGTAACCTGCAAACTCCAATACCTTCTCCACTCATTTGTAGCCGCTGGGTCAAATCAACGGAAACGACCATCATCCCCAATAGTGACGGCAGTGATACTTTTATCACCGAAGAACTTGATCATAATGTTTATGGGCTGCCAACCAAGCTAACAGAGGCATTTGGTAGCAAATCAAAAATGACCACTCAAACCTTTGAACATGATGTCGAAAACTGGATCTTGAACCAACCACTAGTGACTCGTCTGGGCACCAATACTTCGACTCTCGAAACCGTCAAAGAACGAACCTATTACGCCAAAACGCATGCGAACTATCCTTTTTATCCAGAAAAAGTACTCACCTTTGGCCAATGGCAACAAAAAATCAGTGAATATCATGCCGATGGCAGCATCAAGAATGTGGAGTTTAACCAAAAGCTCGCCTTTGGCAACACCAGCCTTAATCGTTATGAAACTTACAGCAACTATAAACGTGGGCAAGCTCAAAGCATCACGGTGCCTGCTCGCTATGACGCAGGCACCGAAAGCAAAACCGCAATAATGAATGATACCGTCTTTGGTTCAACAATAAATACCACAGACTACAACAATAATCAGGTGGAATTCGGCTATGACCATATTGGGCGCCCGCTGTATATAGACCATGTCGACGGCACAGTAGCTGATACCCTTTATAAGTATATTTCTGGTGCGGCAGCCGTTGAAGTTCCGGCGACAGCGGCAGTTAGTCCGGTTGACACAATCTATCGCTGCCAACTAAACACCGACAAAACAGCCTGCACAAACACAGCATTTACCATCACCACGACTTATGACGGCTACTTAAATCCAGTGTTACAGGCCAGTAACGACAATACTCGTACCCTCTACAAGAATTACCGTTATAACGTGTTTAACAGGGCGGTTTTTGCGTCCTATCCATCAACGTCTAGCACATATACTCTGGGGCTTACGTACAATTATGACGCCCTGCAGCGAAAAACATCTGCCTCACAAAGTAATGGTGGCACCATTTTTACCGAATACCTCGTGGGTAATAAAACCAAGGTCACTGACGCTGTAAATAACGTCACCACAACCACCTATCTCGACTATGCCCTGCCGACTTATAAACAACCCACCCGCATTGTCTCGCCCGAAAATCTGACGACTGATTTGGACGTCAACGTTTTTGGTGAAGTTAAAAGCATCACGCAATCTGGTAAAAACGGGTCCGCTATTGTTACTCAAACACAAACGAATTTGTATGACTCGAACCATCAACTGTGCATGATAAAAAGAAGTGATGTCGGCAATACTTATATTAGCCGTAACGTATTGGGACAGGTTGTCTGGCAAGCCGAAGGGGTAAGCGGTGATACCTGTACAGCAAATGGTGCAACGGATTCGCAAAAATTGGCCTTTGGTTACGATAATCTGGGCAATCAGAGCACCATTAATTATGGAAACGGCTCAACACAGCGCATCTATAAACTGGATGGTAACGGTAATATCAAAACCATTCAGGGTGACGGGTATTCACATAGCTACAACTACACCAGCACCAACAAGCTTGATGATGAAACGTTAAACATACTGGCTGACGGAAAAAGCCTCACCTTGGATTATGGTTACAATAGCATGGGTCATCTTGCTTCTCTTAAATACCCGGGCAATGTGAGTCAGATCAATTTTGCACCCAATGGGTATGGGCAAGCGACTCAGGCGATACGAGTTTATAGTGAAGATAACACTGTCGAGTTTGTAAAGGCGGGGGCTAACTATTACCCCTCCGGCGTGATGGCCACCTTCACCTATGGCAACGGTGTGGTGCACACATCATCTATTAACACTCGCGGTATGCCAGAGCAACTGCATGACAGCATCAATAATACTGATGTCGTTAATTTAACTTACAGTTATGATTTTAACAACAATATTACGTCGATTGGCAATCCTCGCGATAATGGTATTTTTGAGTTGACGGCGTTGACATATGACGGTTTGGACAGGTTAACCGAAACGCAGGGTGGCACAGGTATTGGCAGCAGCTCAATAAGTTACGACAGCTTGGGCAACATTCGCACTTACAGCAATGACAGCCTCTTCAAAAGCCATGATTTAACCTACGTCTACGACAGTAATTTTCGTCTGACCGGTTTGACAGGCAACGGCAGTGCTGGTTAAACCG
>JABSOG010000207.1 GCA_013216025.1 Algicola sp.
CCACGAACCTAAATTAGCACTGACCCCAGCCGGGACAGGCTATCAGCCACCACCAGTTTCCTAATGTGGCGCCCGAAACCATTGACCCCCTTGCTTAGCCTCCGTATCTCCAGCCCCTAACGAAGCCACAATCCCCGACTAGCTTAGCTTGACTGCTTTTTAGACCTGCCAAGTTGCCACGCGGCAGCGACGCCAGCGATGAAACCGAAGATGTGTCCTTCAAAGCTGATGTGCGAGCGAAAATCAAGTAGGCTAAAGACGATGCCGCCATAAAAGATCACCGCGACAACGCTGATTAAAATACTGCGTATCGAGCGGGTAAAAAAGCCGTGACTGATGAGGAAACCAAAATAACCCATAATGAGACCAGACGCTCCTGCATGGGCGGCATCGCGTGCAAATAGCCACACCAGTAGGCCACCACCTAACCCCACAACCAGACTGACGAATACCAGTTGTTTGGTCTGAAGGACCAAAAACCCGAGGATCACAAACGGAATGGTATTACCGATAAGGTGCGGTAGACTCCAATGTAAAAAGGGGGCCAGCACTATGCCGATGAGGCCGCTAACTTCTCTGGGTACAATGCCATAATGCGACAATTGGTGGTTGATAAACAGGTTTACAATTTCAATCAGCCACATAATTGCAGCGCCGCCGAGCAGTAATTTGGTGCCTGAGGTCATCTCTTTCATCGATTTATTTCGCTATTTCTTACAACTTTAAGCTCAGTTTAACCTTTTTATAAATAAGGGTTAAGCTTATAATCTTTACAAAATGATACAGCCCCCCGAAGAGTTATCAATTTTATGTCGAACGAAGTGATTACTGCAAATACTGCACTGAACCCCTTGCCGCCTGGCAGTGAGCAAAGCCGTTTGGCAGCTACCCAAAAGAAAGTGTCGAAAACTGACGAAACTGACAAAAGCGGCAAAAGCGAAAAGTTGTGTGAAAATTGCGGCTTCGGACTCGATGGACCCTTTTGTGGGCGTTGTGGCCAGCCCGAAATGTCAGTGATCCGTTTCTTTGGATCGGTGGTGATGCACATTCTCGATGATATTTTTGGTTTTGACTCTCGGGCCGGACGCACTCTGGTGCCGTTAATTTTCAGACCCGGTTTTTTAACTAATGAATATTTTCGTGGCCGCCGCGTGCATTATGTACCACCAATCAGGTTGTATTTCTTTGTTAGCATTATCTTCTTTTTATTTCTGGGCTTTTTTACAGATGATTCGGTCAATGAATTAAAACAGTTTCAGCTAAGTAATACCGAATCCATTAGTGCCATCAGTAAAGACATTACTTCGTTGAAAGCGAAAATGGCGGCCAAAGATTATATTGTCGTTGCCGATGACCAGACCAAACTCGATAAATTGCTCTTCGACAAAAAAGAAGCACGAGAAGGGCTGGAAGAAAATATCAGGGAAATACAAGACGAAATTGATGAAATTGAGGAAAGAGAAAAGCAGCCCGGTTACGAGCCAGAGCCCGGTGAGGGGCTTCAAAAGCAGGCGCTTATCACAGCCATTTCGATGATTGAGATGAATCTTGATGAAGATCCCAAGCTGGCGGCGATTCAAAAGGTGGAGCGAAAACTCGACCGTCTTGAACATAAACTGAGCCTGCCTGGATACAAGCCAAAGTTAAAAGATGATCTTAAAATGCAGGCTTTACAATTAAAAAAGGAGCAATTGCTCAGTGGTGAGCTACCGATTGGAGGAATTGACGGAACAGATGAATCGTCTCAAAGCAGTGACAATTCCGGTTTTTCAATGAATGTCAGCCCACAATTTGATTTTCTGTCAGATGACGCCAATAAGCAGTTGAAAGACTTTTTCGACGAGCTCGAAGCCAAGGCTAAAGTGGCGTTTGAACAGGATGCCGGACCGCTGATAAAACAAGTGCTGGGGTTGCTACCGCAAATGATGTTTGTGCTGTTGCCGCTATTTGCCTTGCTGCTTAAGATCTTTTTTATATTTTCGAAGCGTTTTTACATGGAACACCTGACAGTGGCATTGCACAGCCATGCCTTCATGTTTGTGGTGCTGATGATGATGGCAATGCTGTCGACTCTGTATGAGAATATCTTTGAAGAGTATCCCGGTGCGGGTGACGTGATTGAATATATCGTCGTCGGCCTGAGTATGTGGGTACCTATCTATTTGTTAATCATGCAGAAAAAGGTTTATAAGCAGGGTTACATTTTCACTTTTGTTAAATTCACCATGATTGGCATGACTTATATCGTGCTGCTGAGTTTCACCGCGATGGTGGCGTTTTTCTGGGGCTTAGCCCAGCTTTGATTCTTTTGGCTGCTTCGTTGTCAAATTTACCTCCGGTGGGCTGCTACGCAGCGAAGATCAAAAGCTTCAACACGGACAAATACATGGATGTATTATGATAGGGCAATGCAGGAGCTATTGCCGAGGCACGGAGACACGGAGAAAGAATGAGAAAAGATTAAAAGAAAAACCTAAAAATCTTTGATCTTATTTTTTGTCTTTATCCTTCTTTTGCCCTTGCCCTTGCTTTTCCTCTTTCTTTCCTCCGCCGCTCCGTGCCTCGGCAATAGCTCCTGCATTGCCCTATCATAATACATCCATGTATTTGTCCGTGTTGAGATCTTTTGACTTTAAGTCTTTTAACCAGCCCTAACCCCAGCCCCAAGCCTTACCCAGCGAAATAGATACATAATCACCAGTTTGGTGATGCCGCTTACCACCGCCAGTAGCATCAACGGCCAACTGTCGCCTAGCGGCATCGTTAGCGCAAAGGCGATTGTCGACAAATCCATTAACAAAATAAATTGGCTCATGCGAATAGAGACCGCGCCCGTTTGGCGGTGTTGGATGATCAGTTTGATTTGATGGTAGTAACCCTGCGCCAAAAACGCGGTGATGGTGACTATCAACGCGGTCGAAATGGTTTTGCCCGAAGCATCGATTTGTTGATTAAATATCAGCCCAACAAGACCTGCCAATAAACAAGCAATCGACAGACCAAACACCACTTTGGTTGCACGGGTTTTGCGATCACGTAATATCTCAAACAATATCCACATCAGCAGCAATGAGGCTACCAGCCGGGGCCAGACGATAAAATGGTTAAATGGGGTGATGGAATAGCCGTAAACAAAAAACGAAAAATAAGCGAGAAAACTAACACTGAATTGGTTAAGCGACAACAGCTCGGTGGGCCTGCCTATGTCGGGTTTTAGTTGAGCGTCTTTCTGGCGCTGCCAGACCAGTTTTAATTGGGCGAAAACCCCCAGTAAACTGACAAAAATCATGATGGTGTTGATTGAACCTGCGAGTTGATACATCACTGTCTCCTTTGAAATTGTCGACAATATATCATTATAAGATAATTAACTCCACTTATAATATTCATAATACGTTATATTGTCGACAATTTGATTGGGTAGGCCGGCCGAAACGCCAGTGCTTTATTTCCAATCAAGGCCAAGTATTGACCCAGTGACCGTTAATATGCTTTGAACTGGGTATTTGCGACAACCGCCAGACTTTGTCATACTCCAAGGCATCTAATCCCGCAAATTTGCTGAATATGAACAAATATTCTATCTGTTGTCTTATGTTGGCCTCGTGCCTGTCTTGGCCTGTGCTTGGTGCAACGGTCACAGGTCAAATCGAAGTGATGAAAAAGGGCGGGCGCAAGGCGTTCGACAGTGCCGAGTTTGCGGTGGTTTACCTCAGTGGCATCGATAATGTGCTGAGCACCAAAGCGAAAAGTGACTCGATTAAAATCAACCAAAAAAACAAGCGGTTTTTCCCCCGCTTGATGCCGATTGTCAAAGGGCAGGTGGTGCACTTTTTCAATCAGGATGAACTGGATCACAACGTGTTCAGCACCGAACAGAAAAAAAGCTTTGATTTGGGTCGTTACCCCAAAGGTGATTTTCGCGAGGTGCAATATAACGACACCGGCATGTATAAGGTTTACTGCAATATCCACCAAAAAATGATCCTCGACATTGTGGTACTCGACAACCACTATTTTGCCGTGACCGATGAAAAGGGCAGCTTTGCCATAGACGCTGTGCCGCCGGGCCAGTATAAATTGAATGTTTGGCATATCTATGGCGGCGTGAGTAGCAAAACCATAACGGTTGGAGTAAATGGGTTACAATTGCCGCTGGCGCAGGTGTTGAGCACCAAAATTGTCCGCGAAGTGCAAAAACACAAAAACAAACACGGCAAAAAATACAAAAAGAAAGGGCGGTACCGTCGCTAGCCTAAGCTCTTTCTGAGGGAAAGCTAGCGTAATTATGAAGTTTTATATTCCATTTCGTTACAAACTGACGGCGATCATTGCTTTGATCATCGTGGCTTTGCTGTTTGCCATTTTTACGGTGGTGCAGCGTGACGTCGAGCTTAAATTTCGGGTTGAAATCGAAAAACGACTGTTGCAGGCTAAAGGGTATGTCAGCCAGCGCATGGACGACCGCTATTATCTGCTCGACAACGATGCCACCGCCATTGTCGACGACAAACTCATTCGCGATATCATCAACGACCAAACCATCAGCACCTTGACCCGCAACGACATTGTCAGCAATGAAGTTTTACCTAAATTTGCCAATCTTGATGTGTTGGCAGTGACCAATACCGATGGCGCACTGTTGGCCAATCAAGAAGACAAAACCGCCATTGTCGAAGCTTTTATTGCCAGTGAATGGTTTGACTATTCGATGGAAGGGGAACCGGTAGCTGGCTTTATATTGCAAGATCAGGTGTTCTACCAAGGCATTGCCATGCCGATTTTTCAAAGCGAAGAAATGATTGGCATCCTTATCGCAGGCAGAGTATTAACCAAGCAAGATATTGATCAAATCAAAAGCATCAGCGAAATCAACATTGCGGTGCTTGACGGCAACCAGCGTATTATTGCCACCGAGTTTTCAGGTCTTTCGAGTGAACAGCAGCTGATGAGCGCTTTTGATTTATGGCTGGGTAATGATAAGGCGCTGGAATCTATCGGCGGCAATACACTAGAGGTTAGATTGGGCAACGAGCGCTTTTTGTTGCAACTGGTGGTGGATGAAACCGTGTTTGTGCCGCCTTACATCATTGCCCGCTCGCTTGATGAAGAATTGGTGTTTGTTCGTAATATCAGGCAGACCATGCAAGCCTTGGGCGGTATCGGCATTGGCATTGCCATTTTGATTGCTTTTGGTTTTGCCGTTGGGGTATCTAACCCGATTAAACGGTTGTCGATTGCGACCACTGAGGTCGCCAGAGAAAATTTTAGTCACCGGGTAAAGATCAGCTCCCGAGATGAATTTTCCCTGCTGGGTGATTCGTTTAACCAAATGATTGTCGATTTGGGTGAAAAACAAAAAATTCGCTCGGCTTTTGATAAATCGGTGTCTAAAGAAGTCGCCGATCATATGCTAAAGCAAGGCGTTGAACTGGGGGGCACTACTCAATATGCCACCATTTTGTTTGCTGATATTCGGGGTTTTACCTCACTGTCGGAGCAACTCGACGAAAAGTCGCTGATCAACCTGCTCAACGAATATTTCTCTGTGGTCAATCATTGCATCATCAAGCAAAAAGGGGTTATCGACAAGTTCATTGGCGATGCGGTGATGGCGCTGTTTGGTACGCCAATTCCTTGTGAACACTCGGCTTATCATGGTCTGATAGCGGCGCAAAACATGCTAGATGCCCTGACCAGCTTTAACCAACTTACCCGTTCGGCTTATGGTTGTGAGATTCACATCGGGGTGGGACTTAATAGTGGTAACGTCGTGGCGGGCATGGTGGGTTCTGATGACAGGCTCAATTATACGGTGCTGGGTGATCAGGTTAACATCGCCTCAAGGATTGAAGGGTTGTGCAAAAACTATGGTGTGACCCTGATTTTAAGTGAATCGACGGTCAATGATATTGTTCAATGCGAATCGAAGTGGCAACAGCCGGTGCGCTTTCGACTGCTCGATTGTGTGCAGGTTAAAGGCAAAACCCGGGGCTTGAAAATATTCCAACCGCATTTTAGTGCAGGCCAACAAGAGTTGGCTCATATCGATAAATATGAACAAGCATTGTTAGCCGTGTTTGAACGCCGTTTGGACAGCGCGGGCGAGTTACTTGAAGCGCTGGTGGTCCAGTGGCCAAATGATGGGCCTGCTAACAAACTGCATCAAGCGTGCAAAGGTTATTTGGCGGACGTGTCGAGTTATGAGCGAGATTATCAGCGTGGCGTAAGAATTATGACCGAGAAATAAAAAAATAGGTTGTTATAACGGCAACATCCGGTAACAGACTGTTATCAATTAGTCATTAAAACTGTGTTAACTTATACCAATGAGATTAAATCGATGGAGTCGTGAGAATGAAATTTAAATCCCTTGTTTTGGTCAGCTGCTTGGCCAGTTGTTTAGGTTTGACCAGCCTCTCGTCAGTTGCCAGCATGACCTTCGATAATGGTCAACGTACGGCGCAGGACCTGAAGCGGGATGTCACGGCCAAGCCACAGAAAATCATCGAATTTGCGGGTATTAAAAAAGGCATGAAAGTCGCCGACATATTTGGCGGTGGTGGATATTACAGCGAGTTGTTGTCACAAGTTGTGGGTGAAAATGGCAAGGTCTATTTGCACAACAATCAGGCCTATTTAAAGTTTGTTGGCGACGAACTGATTGCCAGAGTCAAAGGTCATCGTTTGAGCAACGTGGTGGATTACAAACGCGAGGCTGATAATCTTGAATTTGCTGACAACAGCCTTGATGCGGTGTTTTTTGTTTTGGGTTATCACGATTTATACACTTCCTCAGATATTTGGAATATTGACCCATTAAAGTTCATCAAACAACTGAAAAAAGCGCTTAAACCCGGTGGGTTATTACTGGTGGTTGACCATTCAGCGGTTGACGGCACTGACACCAAACATTCGCAAAAACTCCACCGCATCGACGAAAACTACGTCAAAAACGAATTAACCAGCAATGGATTTAATTTTGTTAAAGCCGGTGATATGCTGCGCAATGCCAAAGACAGCCGTAAAATCTCACCCTTTAGACCTGGAATTCGCCGCAAGACCGACCGCTTTGTGTTGTTATTCACTAAACAGGAGCAGAAATAAGAGCAGAAGTAGTGGTAGTCGTGCTCATTTTGGCCCAATCTTCTGCAAGTAGACCGGCGAGCAAGGCATCACTGTATTGTTCGCCGATTTTATAATGTTTGCGTTGTAAACCTTCTTGTTCCATCCCGAGTTTTTGCATTAGCTTAAAAGAGGCGGTGTTGCGTGGATCACATATCGCAATGATTTTGTGTACTTTAAGGGTGGTGAACAAAAACTCAACCAGCGCAGTGACCGCTTCAAAAGCGTATCCGTGACCTTGGTATTCGGGGCAAAACCGATAGCCAATTTCAGTAATGGCAAAATCTAATACTTCAAAACGAAATGAAATCGTACCGAGTGCCTGCTGATCAGCGGTTCTTGTGACGCACAGACCCAACCATTGACGCTCTTTGCCTTGCCAAGGTTTAAGCATCGCCTCAAAACTTTCTACGGCCTGTTCATTAGACAGCGGCTTACGAATATAACGCACTACTTCAGGGTCTTGTTGCTGCTTGAGTTCGCACTCTAAATCAGTGGCTCGAAACAAACGCACGGTCAGGCGCTCAGTCGTTAGTGACAATGACTTTGACAGGGTGATGATATCGGTGATGGGTAACATTGCTGCAGGGCGTCCTTTTGATACTGATTGGTGACAACCATAACCATTAAACGGTTTTGGGGCAATGGTTTATCGTGAGGAGGCTTGGTTTGGGGCTGGTGGAACGGAGGCTCCGCAAGGGGGTCAAAGCATTTGAGTTTGTCGAACAAAAAAAGATTTTGTACGACAAATTCAAAAGCACTGACCTTTTATTGCTCCTGCATAAAAGTCATACCGTCCATCCATGGACACAACCCCAGCCGGTGATGGATTCGCCCTACCGTGCTTTTGACTATTGGCAGCGACTGTAATAAAGTGTGGTCAGACCAGAGCAACGATTCACAAGACAAAGTAAGGAGCAATCGCTCGATGAGTTTGATGTTTAAAAAAGCCTGGGTGCTGAAATGGGCGTTAAACCTGTGGCCGCCTATATTATTTGCTGGTATTCGGATAGTCGAGTTGTCTGCCGATTATCGTTATGCCCGGGTTGAACTGCGCATGCGGCCTTGGAACAAAAATGCCGTGGGTGCTCATTTTGGTGGTTCGCTTTTTGCTATGACAGATCCGATGTACATGCTGATGTTGATGGCCAACTTTCATGGCGATTATTATGTTTGGGATAAAATGGCCGACATCGATTATGTCAAACCGGGTTTTGGCACGCTAAGCGCCGAATTTAATCTCACTGAAGGTTTGCTTGAACAAATCAAACACAACACCCGTGATGGCAGCAAATATTTGCCGGTATTACCTGTGCTGGTTAAAGACCGCGATGGCGAGGTGGTGGCCAAACTTAACCGCACCTTGTATCTACGTAAGAAAAAACCGAAAAAATAGATTACACTTCTTCTTTAATCTATTCGTATGTAAAAAGGCCTGTCCATGAAATGGCGTATTCTCGTTAGTCTGGCGCTCATCCACTTGTTAATCAGCTGTGGCGGCAGTGTCGACGTTGCACCGCCCGAAGACAGCGGTAATGGCGGGGTTGTAGTAGGTCAGGTTATTGTGGCAAGCCAAGGGGGCGAGGTGCAATCGGCATCGGGTGCTGCCGTGGTCAGCATTCCGGCCAATGCTCTGCCTGCCGATACCACTGTGACACTCACCGTACTGCCCATTTCCGGCCAGCCAAATCAACAGAACCTCGGTTCACAGGTTTATGATATCGGCCCCAGCGGAATAGAATTTCAGTCACCAGTAACACTCACCTTGACACTCAATACTGCTGTGCCCGCGGGCAAGTTAGCTTTTATCGGCCTGTTAGAGGGTGATAGTTGGCAGTTGCTGGCCCAGTCTGTAGCTAATGACACCTCGGTATCTGCACAGCTCAACCACTTTTCGCAATATGCCATTGTTTTTGTTGAAGGCAGTTTGATTGTTGCTGGACAGGGTGGTGTGGTGCAAACCGAATCTGGCGCTGCAAAGTTGACATTGCCTGCCAATGCGCTGGCGCGCGATACCCGTATTACTGTTGAGATGGTTGCAGTGGCAGCCTCATCAGACGATGACGCTGATGAGAATATTCTGGTGTCGTCGGCCTATCGTTTTTCTCCAGATGTTGAACTTTTGACCCCCGTGACGTTAAGTTTGCGCATTGAGCAGCCGGTACCCGAAGGCCAAAGGGCGATGATCGCCAAACTTGACGATGATGAATGGGAAATTCTGTACCAATCAGTCACCAATGGTGACACGGTATCGGCCGAAGTCAGTGAGCTAGAAACTTGGGCTTTGGTACTGACAGAAATAGACGCCCCGGTAACAGTCACGGCAATAGGCCCAGTGTGCGATCCGTTATTGACCGAACAGACGATTTCTTTTGTTCATGTCGCCGATTTGCACGCCAACTATCATCGTGATAGTCGTTATTCGAAAATCAAGGCTTATCATCGACAGACACTCGCTGCCAACCCTTATACGCTGTTCACCAATGGCGGTGACGATTACGAAAAGGGTTCTATTGCTGAGCCCATGTCGGATGGGGTGGCTACTCTTGCGGCAACCCATGCCATGAAATTTGATGTCAGAGTGATTGGTAATCATGATTTTGCTTGGGGTGAGTCGCAGTTGTTGTCATTCGCCCAAGACCCGCATGGCAAAGTGTTGTTGAGTAACACCGAATATATCGGTAATGTGGCAGCCGGTTTTGGCGCGGTAGCCTACACCGAGTTTCAACTGGGCTGTGTGCGGGTGGGCATGTTTGGCATGGTCTCCGAACCCTGGGACGAGTTTGACCAGCAATATGTGGGTGATTTTTTGCCAACGTTCAAGATGGATTGGGATTTGGATGATATTGCGCAATTGATGGTCGAGAAATACCGTTACAATGTCGATGTTATGGTGATGCTCAGCCATTTGGGTATTGGAGCCGATCACGAGATTGCCGAAGATGTTGATGGTATCGATGTCGTTTTGGGCGGCCATACCCACGAAGGCGCAAGTGTCAGCGATGATAGTAACAATACCATTGTGATCCAACCGAATTTTAACGCCAATGGGGTCACCCAATTGGATATTCAATACAATCTGCAAACTTCAACGATTGTCGGATACTCCTATAAAGAACAACTTGTCAGCGAATTGACGGCCTCTGACAGTGAAGTCGATACCGCCATTAACAACATTCTTGGCCAATATGCCCCACAAGCCGATACGGCCATTGCGGTGGTAGAAAACACGGTTACTCGCGCGCAAGTGCCCCAAATAGCAGCGCTTGCTGGCATGTATGCCCATCAGACCGATGCGGCCCTGTTGGATCCAGAAGTCCCAAGGACGCTGGGGAAATGGGAAGTTGGCGATGTTTCACCGCAGCAATTGATCCATGTTTATCAGATTGAAAGACAGCGTTCAAATACACCGGGCATTAATGCTATGTATGTGGTGGATGTCAGCGGCGATACATTGACCAAAATGATTCAAAGCCAGCCATTGTGGTCTTACCAAGGTCCGGCTGCACCAGAGTCTGCACAGGACTATAAAGTGCTATTGCACAAAGCATCGGCGCTCAATCCCTTGGTGTTATTTGGTGAAGGGGTTGATTATAAAGCGGTGGCTTTTGGTTCTGAGACGTATTGGGCACTTGAACAATATGCCCGCAACCGAACGAGTGAGTGTAAATACTTTGACTCCGAAACGGCGTTGCAATCGTGTCAACGCGAACAAATGCGCAGTGTCTGGACATTTTCGGATAGCGAAAACCCATTCAAAGCCGACAAAGGACCGGGGGTGTTGAGTTATCGTGACCCAGACCAAACGGGCTGGGGAAAGGAAAATACCCAGTTTAAAACAACCACGGAGTTAGGGTTGCCCGATTTGCCCGATGGCCCAACCCAGGTGATGAGCTTTGCAAAAACAGCCCTTAATCAGGGCTATTCTATTAAGCACAACGTGCCCACCAACGGTGATTTTGCGGCTGAGGGCTTGGTATCTGATTACACTATCGTCATGGATATTCTGTGGCCTAGCGCAAGTGATGGCAAATGGCGTTCGATGTTGCAAACCACGCTTGATAACTCGGATGACGGTGATTGGTTCACCGATAAGCTACCTTC
>JABSOG010000208.1 GCA_013216025.1 Algicola sp.
ATGCTCGGTGCCCATCATCCAACAACTCGACTGCTTTGTTGAGTCGGTAATGACTCACCAGTTCGGGGATAGAGACGTCAAGCAGGGCTCTGATTTTGCGCTGTAGTTGCTTTTCGCTGATCAACAACAGCTCACTCAAAGACTGGCTGTTTAATTCATCTTCTTTATAGTGTTCACTCAACTGGTTGTTAACCTTGTCTAAAAAGGCTTGTTCGAGTGTGTTTAAGCCCAATTGTTCTAGTATTTCTGATGGTTTATTGCCTGGTTTATTGTGCGCTTCGTTGCTGTCGATGGCCTGACCCCAACGTTTTCTGACGATATCTCTGATGGTTAAGATATTACTGATTCTTAGCGTCAACTCTTCAATATTGAATGGTTTGGCCAGGTAGTCGTCTACCAACATTTGCAGACCTTTAATCCGGCTTTCTAAACTGCCTTTGGCTGTTAACAAGATGATCGGAATATGACTGGTCAGTTCGTCGTTTTTGAGTGCCTGCGCCAAATCGTAACCGTCCATTACTGGCATCATCACATCTGAAATGATCAAATCAGGCAGCTGTTCTTTGGCCAAGGTTAAACCCGCTTGTCCGTTAGCCGCTTGGCTGCATTGGTATTGACTGCTTAATTGTGTGCACAACAGTTGGCGTATGTCGGCATTGTCGTCGATGATCAGAATTGATTTTTGTTGTTCATTGTTATGTTCGACCGCTGCCTCGTCAGGCTCACTGTCAGGTGTGGTAATACTGTCTATCTCTAATGCCATTTGCTCTTTAAGCACCTGTTGAACGGGCAGTTTGTCTGATGTCAGTGGTTCGGTTACGTCTACTGGCAAGGTGAGGGTAAACGTCGAACCTTGATTTAACACACTTTGAACACTGATGCTGCCCCGGTTCGCCTCGGCCAGCTCTTTGACCAATGCCAATCCTATGCCGGCACCACTGATTGATTCGTCATTTTCATGCAAAGCGCGGTTAAATCGTTCGAAAATGCTTTGATGATCATTTTTATCGATGCCAAAGCCGTTATCCCGCACAACAATTTCAACTTTGTCGCCTTCAACATTTACGCTCAGCTCAATTTTGCCATTGTGACCCGTATACTTAATCGCGTTTGACACCAGATTAAGTAAAATCTTGTTTAATGAATCGGGCAGTACGTTAAGCGTAACATCAACAAAAGGGTCAACCGTCAGGGTGAGTTTTTTGGCGGCCAGCAAACCTTCGAATGACGCGGTGATGATACTGATTGTTTGCGCCAGCGATACGGGGGTCAAATCGGCATCATCATGGCTGTGTTGCTCAAGTCTGGCAAATTCTAGCAGTTGATCGACCATACGCAGCAACCGGCGCCCACTGCGTTTTATCAGATTGAGTTCGGCGTTGACGGGTTTGCCTTTGTCGCTGCTTAACAGTTGATCAACCGGGCTGAGGATCAGTGTTAACGGCGTTCTGAATTCGTGCGAAATGCTTGAAAACAGTCGTTGTTTTTCACCTAGCAGTTTTGATACTGCTTGAGATTGTTCGGCCAATTGCTGGTGGCTTTGTTGCAATTGCTGGGTTCGCTCGTCAACACGTTGTTCGAGTAGTTTGGCTTGGTGCATTAATTTGTCGGTGCGCACTCGTATATATAGGTATACCGTGCCAACAAAAACCATAATGTAAATCAAATAGGCGGGTAAGGTTAACCACCACGGCGGCAATATTTCTACTACAATGCTGGTGACTTCATCACGCCACTGGCCCTGCGCGTTACTGGCCTTGACCTTAAAGACATACTGCCCAGCGGCCAAAGTAGTGTAGCTGGCGATACGGTTTGAGCCATCGGTATATTGCCAGTCGTCGTTCAGCCCTTCCATTTTGTAGGCGAACCGGATTTTGTCAGGTCGGTTATATTCTAAAGCACTAAAACCAAATGAAAAGACATCGTCAAGATGGCTTAAAACCAGTTGTTCTGTAAATTCTATGGTTTGTTCTAACGGGGATGGCTGTTCGACGCTACTGATTTGAACCGGTCGATTAAGCAGCCTGAATTCGTTGATCACCACTTTGGGAAAATGGCTTTTTGTTTTAAAGTCGTTGGGGTCGAGTATCATCATGCCTTGCTGGGCGCCAAACATCAGCTTGCCATCGTTTAATTTGTTGCTGGCGCGCAACGAAAAGTTTGGAAATAATAAACCGTCTTGTTGTTCAAGGTTCATTACCGCTTGTGTTTGGGGATTAAACCGGCTCAAGCCAACCTTGGTGCCTAACCAAAGGTTGCGTTCATTGTCCTCTACGATGCTGAAAATATTGTCAGACAACAGTCCAGACTCTGCGTTATAAAACACAAATTCATTGTTGCTACGGTCAAAATAGGCGAGCCCTTGCCCCCGGGTGCCAACCCATAGGTTATTTTGGCTATCGAAAAACAGCATTCTTACGCGTAAAGGGGTCGAAGGGATTGTATCGCGCCACTCGGTGGTTTTTCCGGTGCGGGTATTGAGGGTGATTAATCCAATAAGATCGCTGGTCAGCAATAACTCGTCTTCGCCAATTTGAGTAATGCTGGTGATCCACGGTGTTTCAAGAAAAGTTTGGTAGCTGCGCTGTTGCAGGTCAAAACGATAAAGGCCGCCGTTGGATAGTGGCAGGTCAATAAAGGGTGCAATCCAGGCTTGCTGTTTGTTGTCGATGAATACTTGCGAAATATAGTTGGTGCGAATGATGCCGTCTGCCTCGTTGTTTTTAAGCTGTTGCATCGTCTTGTGTTTTTGCGAATAGAAGGTAACACCGTTGCCAATGGTGGCGATCCACAGGTTGTTATCATCGTCTTCGACCAAATTGTAGGGCTGATGCAACTGGGGCAAAAACTCGGTGGCACAGTGGCATTGTGGGTCATATTGATAGAGCGCGTATTTGCCCATTAGGGCAATTTTTCCAGACTTTAGGGTTGTTATATCTGATATTCGCAAGCTGGCATCATCGTTACTGATGTATGTTAAGTTTTGTGCTTTTTGACTTATCATGATGATGCCGTTTGAGGTTGAAAACCACAAGTTGTGGTCTTCGTCTCGCATCAGGGCGTTTATCCGGTGGGGGGCAAACTGTTGGTGCAAGTCGTTTTTACCACTGATTAAACTGAATTTTTTATGGTCAAGCTAAAACATCATTGTGCCGCCGCCTATGGTGCCAATCCATAAATGACCATTGTGGTCGGTTTGAATCGCAATGATGTCATCTTGAAATCCGCTGTCATTGATGTCTTTTTGGTTGCTGGGCACAAAACGTTCAAACGTCTTGAGTGTCGGGTTATATTTGTTCAACCCTTGGGTGGTGCCTAACCAAATATCTCCGTTTTCGTCGGTGGTTATGGTGCGAATATTGTTGTTGCTGATACTGGTGGACGAGGTTTCGTCGTGAATAAAGTGGTGTAATTTACCGGCATTGTTGGCTTTGCGTTGGTAGTAATAAACGCCATAGGCAAAAGAGCCAATCCACAAGTTGTTTTGGCTGTCTATTAAAGCACCGTTGATGCTGGCTTTAGGTATTTGGGCCAAGGCTGGTGGCAGCGCTACAGCTTTTTTGCTGGTGATATCAAAACGCAGTAGGCCACTGGTGGAGCCAATCCAAAGCTGGTTTTGTTTATCTATTGACAGGAAATGGAGTTCTAAAACCTGATCGTCTGTCTCTTTAAGCCGTAAATCCATCGTTTCAAACTGACCGGTTTGAGGCGTGAACTTGTTTAGACCACCGCCATAAGTGGCGATCCACAGGTTATGTTGCTTATCTTCGAGAATATCAAACACCGCATTGTGGCTTAGGCTGGTATCATCTTTGCTGTTGTTTTTATACCGTTTGGCACTGTAACCATCGAAGCGGATTAACCCCTCAGATGTACCAATCCACAAATACCCTGATTGGCTGCGGAAAATTTTGTTGGTATCGCCTAAATTGATGTTGTCTAATGTAGTGGTGTGGGTGGCATGAGGGACAGGGGATAACAGGTCTTGTGCTGATACCGTTGTCGTGAGTAAAAACAAGAAAAACGAAAAACATCTGATGAATTTGTATGGGGTCAATTTTGCTGGCGTCTAATTAAGAGTCATTGCCTTGATTATTCGGTTATTTTTGGCTTTTGCCAAGCTCTAATCTGTTAATAAATCTGCTTCGAACTTTTATAAAGGCCACTTTAGTGGCAAACGGTCGTTAGATTATATTTATGGTGTGGTGTAAGATATACATCAAACGTACATCATAAGTTGTGGGGTCGATGATGAGAATCAATATTAATTTGTCAGATGAGTTAAAGTTTGAATCAGAGCAAAAAGCCAAATCTTTGGGGGTGTCATTAAGTGCGTATATCCGGTTGTTATTGACCAGAGAAACCGGACAAATGAGTAAGGTGGACCGTAGATTATTGGAGATTGAAAAAGAGGGGTTTGAACAAATTAACTATCAGGATTTTAAAGCCGAACTTGAGACGATGATCAACAATGCTGACGCTTGAAATCAGCAAGCGATTTAAGAAATCGTTAAAGAAATATAAAAACAACAAAACTGTGCTGCAAGAATTGACTCAGGTGCTTGATTATCTTGTCAACCAAACAAATTTACCTGAAAAGTATAGAGACCACGAATTAACAGGCAATAAAAAAGGCATTCGTGAATGTCACGTCAAACCAGATACGCTTTTGCTTTATTACGTTATCGATGAGAAAGGTGTATTAAGATTGTATGATTTAGGTTCACATTCCGATATGTTTGGTTAAGTTTTCGTTGTCAATATCGAAACTATAACCTCACAACCAACGCCATCGCTGCGATTAACCAACGTTAAATCTCCTTGATGCGCCTCAACAATTTGCCGACTCAATACCAGTCCGATGCCAGACCCATTAGCTTTGGTGGTATAGAAAGGCACAAATAAATTGTCGGTATTACTTAATCCCGGCCCTTGATCTTTAATTGTTATTTCCAGCATATTGTTGCGTGTTGAACATTCAATGGTGATCTCACCATCGCCATTTTCTTCACCATTACCTTCAAGAGTTGCCATCGCTTCATCGGCGTTTTTAATCAAATTGATCAACAACTGTTCGATTTGCACCGGGTCGAGGTTAGCTTGGAGGTCTGGTGGGCAGTTGATGTGAATTTCGCGGTGCTCAAACAAACTGATGACGTTGTTGATGAGGTCTTTAATTAATACCCATTGCTTGTTGGGCTCGGGCAGACGGCTGAGTTGACGATAACTGTCGATAAAGGTTTTAAGGCTGTTGGCCCGTTCATGAATGAGATTTAGGCCGTCTTTAAGGTCAGGTTTGTCTGCTTCGAGATTGTCGCTGCGCACTATCATGCGGCCCAGTGTTTGGCTTAAAGATGAAATGGGCGTAAGTGAGTTGTTAATCTCGTGGCTTAACACTCGAATCAGATTTTGCCAGGTTTTACGCTCCTCACCGCGTAACAGTTCGCGCACATCGGTGATAAACAGCAATTGATGGGTATAGCCGCCTTCTATGAATTGGTCGGTATGCAGGGTGAATTTGCCGCTACGTTGAGGAAATGTCCATTGCACCAACGATTGTTCTGTATTAGCCATGAGTTTATCTAGTTCAAATTCTGCTGCTGATTTGCCGGTGAGTTGTTCAACCTCCAAGTTAAATAACTTGGCTGCGGCCGGATTAACTAAGGAGAGTTTTTGCTCGTTGTCGATGGCGATGATGGCCACGTCGATTTGATTGATGACTTTACCCAGCAGCAACTGATGCTCTTTAACTTCAAGCCGTTGACTGGCCAGCGTCTGAGACAAGGTATTAATTTGCAAAACCAAATCACCCAACGCGCTTTGCGATAGTTCGCCCCGGCCCCGCATACTGTAATCACCAGTGGTCATCGCCTCTAGCAAATTAGATAATGTTCTGAACAAGAAACTGGTTTTATAAGTAATAGAGGCCGTGCAAAAGGCAATGATCAGAAACAAAATGATGGCGATGATGGCAGTCAGATAAACCGACTTGCCGGTGCTTAACATTAGCGCCACCAAACCAATAGAGGAGGGCACTGACGCGAACAATACCAGCAATAACAGTTTGTGCTCGAATGACAGTCTCATCTAAATCTCACCTAAATCCCATATTTTTCGAGGCGGCGATAAAAAGCGCTGCGGCTTAACCCCAGCGATTTGGCGGCTTCTACTGCGTTGCCCTTGAATTTGTTCAAGCGGGTGATGATCACTTGTTTGTCTATATCATCAAGGCTAAGAGTATCATCAAAAGCTTGTTCTCTATTAGCGGTTTGGGTTGCTGGTTCTAGTCTGCTAGGGGTAGCTATATTAGGCAACATTAACTGGGCGGCAGTGATGGTGCTATCAGCACAAAGTAACACTACGCGCTCTAAACAATGGCTGAGTTCGCGGATATTGCCAGGCCAGTCATATTGCTGCAAAGTCACGATTGCATCATCACCCAATGCTGGGCAGCGTTTATTGTATTTTGTCGCTAGCCTCACAATAAATTGATTGGCGAGCAATGGAATATCTTCAATCCGCTCTCGTAGAGGCGGAATTTTTAACTCTATGGTATTTAGCCGGTAGAGCAGGTCCATGCGAAAGGTTTTTTGCGCCACCATATCAGCAAGGTCGGCATTGGTGGCCGAAATAATGCGCACGTTGATGCTTTGGGTTTTCGACGAGCCCACTTTTTCAAACTGTTGATCTTCAATCACGCGCAATAATTTGGCCTGTTGCGACAGCGGAATATTGCCGATTTCATCCATAAACAAAGTGCCGTTATTGGCCAGTTCAAACCGGCCAATACGCTGGGTTTTGGCATCGGTAAAAGCCCCCTTGACGTGACCAAACATTTCGCTTTCGAACAGGGTTTCGGTAATGCTACCCATGTTGACGGCGACAAAAGACTGACTGTTTGTTCCGGCTGGGTTGGTGCTTGCTTGCTGATGAATGTGACGGGCAAGCAAAGATTTACCAGTGCCGTTTTCTCCGGTGATAATAATGCTGATTTCAGTTTGGGCGATTTGCGTTACGGTGCCCAATAGTTGTTTCATCGAAGCTGATTCGCCGATAAACGCGCCGCCGCTATTGGGGTTTAGTGCTTGTTTAAGCAGCTGATTTTCTTCGTTTAAGCGGTTTTGTGAATTGAGGCTTTGCCCGAGTTTGATTTGGTTGGCCAAAATACTCAGCAGGCGGTCGTTGTCCCAGGGCTTTTGCACAAAATCGCCAGCGCCTTGTTGCATGGTTTGCACCGCTACATCGATGGTGCCCCAGCCGGTCATGACCACAATGGGCAGGTTTTCATCGAGCTTTTTAATGTCACCGATTAAATCCAACCCCTCGTTACCCGAGGTGGTGTCGAGACTGTAATTCAAATCCATCAATACGATGTCGAAATCTTGCTTCTTGACGAAAAACAACGCCTCAGCGGGCTGGGTGGCGGTGGTCACGTCAAAGCCTTCGGTTTTAAGTAACAGGCGCAATGTGGTGATGATGCCAGCATCGTCGTCTACTACCAATATTTTTTGTTTTTGGGTCATATTCTTTTTGGCTTCGCCACTTTGTACGCTATCGCGTTTTAAAAAGAAAATTTAACACGGAGGCACGGAGGCACGGAGAAAGAAAGAGGGAAAACAAAAAAGTTCAAGAACCTTTAAAATGAAAAGAATTGCTAGTATGTGATTTCCAGCTTAATCCTTTTTGCTTTTGCTTTTGCTTTTCTCTTTCTTTCTCCGTGTCTCCGTGCCTCCGTGTTGAGATCTTTTGATTTTAGGGGGGCGAATAAAGCCCCCATGAAGAAATCACTCGTATCTTAAAGCAACATTGGGCTCCAATCTAGTCACTCGTGAAGCCGGGATATAAGTCGCTAGCATCACTACCGCTGCGATAAAGCCTGGAATGATGACAAATACACTGTAAATGGCCGTTGAGTTGACGCCGATGATACCCATAATCAAGTTGCCAAACAAGAAGGCGACAGGTAAGCCCAGCACGGTGCCGATACCCAGTTGCCAAATGCCTTGTTTCATCAACATTTTAACCACCTGAGAGTCGGTTGAACCCAGTGCTCGTCTTACGCCCAATTCTTGAGTTCTGTTAGTGATGGCGTTAGACATCAAGGCATAAATGCCGCTGCCTGCCAGTATGGTGGCACAGGCGCCGAAGATTAAGAACAGCTGGATGACAAATTCAATGCCTGCGGTATTTCGAGACACGACAGCTTCAATGGTTTTTACTCTGAACGCTGGCACGTTGCCGTCTACCGAATCGACTGCTTTTAACAAAGCTTTGCGTAACTTGTTGGCATCGCCGCTGGTTTTGACGGCAATGGACATGTAACTTGAGCCGACTTGCAAGTTAGAACGGTAAATGCTTGGACGATATTTAAAGTCAGAGAACGGTTGGCCGTGAATGACCGTGCCGACCACACCAATGACGCGATACCATTTGCCGTTTTCAACGTCAGCCCATTTAACGCGTTTGCCCAGCACGTTTTGGTCGCCCGGCCAATGTTTGTCAACAAAAGACTGGGATACGACTATCACGTTTTCTGACGAGGCATTGTCGGCAGCGCTGAAGTAACGGCCTTGAATCAAATCAAATTCAAACGTTTCAAATGCACCAGGCATCATATTGATGGTGTTGGCGCGTGGTGGTCTGGCGTCTTTGCCAAGCTCCATGCCTTCAAGTAAAACGGCCCGATACGAAGCGTTTTGCGCCGGTGTTCTACTGGCGACAGCTACGCCGGTAACACCGGTGATCTGCTCTAGTTCGGTTTGCAAAGTCTCAAAATACTGAATGCGTTTGGCATCGGTATCATAGGTTTTTAAAGGCAAACTGATGCGCGCCGTCAACATATTGGTGGTTTTGGCGCCGTAGTCGGTGTTAATGGCCATTTTTACTGCAACAGCCATGACAATTGCGGCGGTTAATAAGGCGATAGACAATGCGACTTCAAAAATAACCAATCCTTGACTGACGCGTTTAGCTGTACGGCTTTGCGCACCCCGGGTGCCGTCTCTAAGCACGGCGTTAAAGTCGCCGTTAACGATTTTACGGGCAGGCATAATACCGGTGACAAGCGTGGTGACTAAGGTTAAGCCGAACGTAAACCACACCAAAGAGCTGTCTAATTGGATGTTCCACCAAAATGGCGCTCGTCCACTTAAAAAGGTCGGCATGATTTTATTAGTGACTTCTATGCCATAAGCGGCCATCAATAAGGCAAACACACCACCAAGCGTACAGATAATTAAACTTTCCCACAGCATTTGCATCACAAGGCGTGATTGTGGTGCGCCCAACGCGACACGAATGGCGGTTTCTTTGGCGCGTTCGTTTGAACGGGCGTAAAGCAAATTGCCGACATTACTACAGGCCAAGAACAACACAAAAGCAACGGCAACCAACATAATGATCATTATTGGAATAACGCTGTGACCCATCATGCTGACCATATAAGTACTGGCCACAATCCCTTCGCCGGTATTAAACTCTGGAAACTGGGTGTTGATCCGGTTAAGAATTTGCTTCATTTCGACGTTGGCTTGTTCGCGGGTTACGCCTTCTTTTAGCATACCATAGGCCGACACTCTAGGGCCGCCACCACGAGCATATTTGGTGTGTTCGAGTTTGATTGGGATCCACAACTGCGCAGAACGAGGGAACAAATATCCTTGTGGCATGACGCCGATGACTTGCGTTTTATCGCCCTCAATATAAAACTCATGACCTAGGATTTCTTTGCTACCAGCAAAGTAATTTTGCCACATGTCGTAGCCGATAACGGCCACGCCAGCGGCGCCGGGCATATCGTCTGTTTCATTAAAGACACGGCCTTGCAGGGGTTGTACTTTGGTAAAGTCAAACATCATCGGCTCGGCGGCAACCGTGTCATAACTTACCGCGGTATCGCCACCACTGATGGTCATAGTGTAATTTTGCATTGCGCCGAACATGTCAAAGCTGGTGCTTTGCGCTTTTATGTCTTGGTAATAATCAAATTTAACCTGCCCCCCATTGCTAACCACGCCATTCACTTCGCGGTCCATAACAACCATGCGTTCGCCGTTTTCAAAATCCAGCGGTTTGAACATGGTGTTGTTGATAAAAGTGAACATATAAACGCACAAACCTAGGCCACAAGCCATAACGCCAACGGTCAGTGCAGTGAAAGACGGCTTTTTCATCAGCAGTCGCATTGCATATTTAAAATCAAACCAAAATTTCATGACGGACTCCTTAAGCGGCGGCTTCAGTAGAATGAGTGGCTGTTTCTTTTGCGGCGCGGTTTACCGGGTTGTCGGCAATCACCTGACCATCAAAAATCTCGACTAAACGTTGTGCCCGTTGGGCTGAACGCGGGTCGTGGGTGACCATACAAATGGTTGCGCCGTCTTGATGCAGCGTATCGAGCAACGCCATTACGCCGTCGGCATTGGTTGAATCTAAATTACCGGTGGGTTCATCGGCCAAAATTAAAGAAGGTTTTCCGGCAATGGCGCGTGCAACGGCAACACGCTGCTGCTGACCGCCAGACAGTTGTGATGGAAAATGCTTGGTGCGATGTGCCATGTCGACCTTAGCCAGTGCGTCTTTTACCATTTGCAGGCGTTGAGACTTGGATACATCAGTGCGATAGGTTAAGGGTAATTCAACGTTTTCTTCCACTGTCATGTCGCTAATCAAATTAAACGACTGAAATACAAAACCAATTTCTTTATTGCGGATAAACGCCCGCTGGTTTTTATCGATGTCACTGACATCATGGGTATTGAGCCTAAAATTGCCTTGCGTGGCGGTATCAAGCAAACCCAAAATAGACAGCAGGGTAGACTTACCACAGCCCGAAGGCCCAGAGATAGCCAAATACTCACCAGAATTAATGGTCAGGTTAATGTCTTTGAGTGCATGGGTTTCAACTTCTTCGGTCAGGAACACTTTTTTAATATTTTTTAATTCGATTAATGCGGTCATGATAAATCCTCTAATTGATTGCTATCTTGTTGATGTGTTCCCAGGCGGTGTGGTCAGACAAAATAATCTGGTCACCCGGGTTTAAACCATCAATGATTTGAATTTGATTACTAGAGCCGACACCAAAACGTACCATGGCTTTTTCGGCGTATTTGCCATCGGTGGTTATTTTATAAATCACCCCAGCAGATTTGCTTTGAGCTAAAGTAGGGCGGCCAACGTACAAGGTGTTTGGTAATTCGTTAACCACAATGATGCCG
>JABSOG010000021.1 GCA_013216025.1 Algicola sp.
ATCGAGGGCGGCGGTCGGGGAGGATGGTGGCTTTCCCCCTCTAATAATACATCCAGAGTCTGTGTGATAGGTATAACATCCAGTCAGCAGACCGTCTTTTTCATGGATGAAAAAGCCGAGCTTACATGGATGTACTTGCTGCGTGTCTGATGACTGGATGTTATGCCTGTCCCCTCAAGCTCTGGTGTATATCCCCCAACCCCCCTCGTCGCGACAGCGACGAAACAAATCAATCCCTCAGATACTTCTCAATCAACGATTGCGTCGAGCAATCAAAACCGTCACCGACCTGACCCTCACTAATACACTGGTGCACTGGTTTGCTCAACTGCTTACCTAGCTCGACTCCCCATTGGTCAAATGAATTGATATTCCAAATGATCCCTTGAGCCACCACCTTATGTTCATACAAAGCCAACAATGCACCCATGTTTTTTGGTGACAGCTCTTCGAGCATGATGACATTATTGGGTTTGTTACCTGCCATCGATTTATGGGGGGCTAGTTCACGGCTTTGCGTTTCATCCATGCCACTATCAATCAACTCTTGATAAGCCTCATCAATCGTTTTACCCTGCATTAACGCCTGAGATTGGGCAAAGCAATGAGACACCAGCATGTCTTGATGTTCTTGAAAGGAGTTGTTCACCCTCAGCGGGATAATAAAGTCTACCGGATAGACGATATTACTCTGGTGTATCTGCTGAAAGAAAGCATGTTGGCTGTTGACGCCTTCACTGCCCCAGATCGCTGGACCGGTCAGGTAGTCAAGCGGCTTGCCATCCTTTTACACCGATTTACCATTGCTTTCCATATCAAGCTGCTGAATATGTGCAGGCAGTCCCCTCAAATAATGGCAATAAGGAATGATGCAGTGACTGGTCGAACCCCAAAGATTGATGTTCCACACACCTAACAACGCCATAATCACTGGCATATTCTGCTCTAGCGGTGCATGCCTGAAATGATCGTCCATTTCGCTGGCACCGACCAATAACTGTTCAAAATGGTCAAACCCTATCGCCAAAGCAATCGGCAAACCAATAGCCGACCACAACGAATAACGACCACCAACCCAATCCCACATAGGAAAGATATTATCACGTTCAACACCAAACTCTGTCGCCAATTCGATATTACTTGAAATCGCCACTATATGCTGATGCAGTTGACTTTCCTTAAGCCCAGATTGCAGCAACCATTTTCTGGTTGTTCTGGCATTGAGCATGGTTTCCTCGGTTGAGAACGATTTTGACGCAACCACCACCAAGGTAGTTTCAACATTCAACTCGCTCAGTACATCATAAAGGTGGCAGCCATCAACATTGGCGACAAAGTGCAGTTTGGGATTTTTGCGTCGATATTGTTTCAGTGCTTGAACCACTATTTTAGGTCCAAGAAACGATCCGCCAATACCAAGGCACAAGATATCAGTAAATGCTTTGCCGCTGGACCCACGTAATTCACCACTATGAACGTCCCCGCAAAACTTTTTCATTTTAGCCAGCGCAGCTGAAATTTCCGGGATAATGTCCTCTCCCCCAACTTCAATTGAGCGACTGCCCTGCTGTCGTAATGCAGTATGCAACGCAGGCCGATTTTCGGTTGTGTTGACAGTACAACCAGCAAACATATCATCAATTTTCTGTTTAAGACCCGTCTCTTGGGCCAACGCCAACAATAATCGTATGGTAGTGTCTGACGTTCTATTCTTCGAATAGTCCAAGGTGATGCCACCATGGGTAATTGAAAAATTTTCGGCGCGTTTCAGATCATTTTCAAACATCTGTTTTAAGTGACGAGTTTCGACACTTAGCTTGTGGTCTTGCAAAGCAAGCAAGGCTTGGCCTTTATTCATTTATTTATCACCCGCCACGTCGACCACCCGAACAATAGGCTAAATTGGTCTTGGCATCTTTATTATTTGGATTCAATTTGAGTGCGGTTTTGAGCAACCCCTTGGCGAAATCACAGTAGCCCATCTTGATATAACCGTAAGCCAAGTTGGCCAACAGGTTGCTGCGGTCAAGTGGCCGCTTAATGTGCCTTAATCCCAGCATCACGATGTGCGATGCCTGTTGGTACTTTTCCTGCTCATACAATACCGTCATGAATGCGATTAAACTACTGGCCGTGATTTTTCCTCTAGCAATATTGAAATCAACACCTTTTTTTATGTAAACCTCAGCATCAGCAAAGCGTTGTAACTTCATCAATTCATTACCATAAGAAGCATTGGCACGAGGATGTTCTGGTGACAATTTAACTTCGTTGGCATAAAACGCCAACGGGTCCTGCCACATAACATTACGCTTAACCGTAGTAATACTGGCAACGATCAATACCACAGCAAGACCGCCAACAAGCCAATGTCCCCGCATGACCGACGCACTGTCTGCCCAATAACGCAACAATGCAGCCAGCGCAATAACCAGACCAATGTTACTAATATAAGTCCGGTGTTCAAACGCCAAATCCTTGATCGGGATAATGAATGACTCAACAACATGTCCGCTATAAAACAACAAAACGCCAACCAGCAACAAGGGCAGTATTTTCCTTAATTTATAGGCTACGCCAAGCACTAGTAAATGCGCTAACAATGACAAACCGACAATGGGTTCCATAGATTTTTGCAGATTCTGGTCTATATCCAATTGCAATGAAAAAGGGTAGAAAAAGCGCAGGACATAGTCCCATAAAACAATCATTTGGCTGTAAAAATATTCAGGTCGAGTTGCCGCACTGTAGTCTCTGGTAAAAGCATTCAAAGTTTGCCAAAACCATGGAATGAACGGTGCAGTGGCCAAAATGACCAGACTAGCACCCGCAATGAACCACAAAAGTACTTTTCGAACTTTGGCAGGCGCTGTCAATAATTCCCATGCCAGTAAAAATACAACGACACCGACATAATTTTGTTTCGCGTGTAGACCGGCGACGATGCAAATAACAATCAGTACACTGTAACCCGCTGTTTTTGTCAGGTTGGTCTGTTTTCTAACCTGAATATAAAAAATAATCGTCAGCAGATAAAAAAGGGTCACAATCGATGCCAACCGCTGAACAACATAAGTAACCGCTTGAGTATTTAACGGGTGCAAAGCCCATACGGCTGTGATGGCCAAAGCCCATAACCTGTGCAGGGTCTGCTGTTTCTTTAGTTCAGTACTAGAAAGTCCTTGCGGGGAAAAATGACAAAATAACTGATAGGCCAAAACATAGACCAACAAACTGTTGAGCACGTGAATAATCAGGTTTACTACATGATAACCGAAAGGCTCAAGGCCCCCAATTTGATAATTCACCCACAGGGTAAAATAACCAATGATCCGCATCCGGTCAGGGCCGTTAACCAACAAATCTAACGTGGGTGAGTGCACACTGACATTGGTTAAGATAGATTCGCGGTCGTCCAAGTAAAAAGGCACAGAAAGTGAAGGGTAATATACTGCAATCACAGTAACAACCAACAAAGCGAAAAACAGCAATATTGATTTGTTGGGGTTATCAAAAATCCGTTGGAACACGGGGTGGCCTTTGGGGGTAATTGTAAATTGGCAGCCATCTTACAACAAAAATAAAATTGATCAATACGTTTGACCGCCATGGATGGTGGAAATACTTATTTTGCACGACTACAGGATGTAGGAGGTAGAGTGAAGCAGGGAGCCAGAACCGAGGAGCATAAAATCAGTAGACCGCCATGGATGGTGAAAATGCGGCAAGACCAAGACATAAAAAAGGCGGCTAATGCCGCCTTTTTTCAGTAAAAGCTTTCTGTAAACAGAAGCGTAATCAAAGATTACATGCCTTTATACTGGTCAGTGTTCACGAATCCGCGATCCGAACCACCAACGTTGTATGAAGCGTAAACAGTGATGTCAGCTGATGGAGCATTAACTGTAATCGTGATAGACAGTTTAGTTCCATCGAAGCCAGCGTCAATCAATTTAGGACCAATCATGTTAGCAAGTTTGGTTACTTTTTTGCCTGCAGCAATACCAACAGTACCTAAGTCATACATTTTGCCATTCTCGTCAAATGCAGTAACCAAGATATCACCAGATTGATTGCCAGCGTTAGAGATATACATGATTTGAGAAGCATTCACACCGTAAGGCATATAAGGAATGTTTACTGTAGCGCCGTTAAGCGTCCACTCACCAGCAGCAAGACCAGTAGCGATTGGCGTGTTACCAGCAATTGCACCAGCAGAAGACCAGTTATAGCTCAAGTCAGTAGTGAACTTTTGAGTCTCAAGCACAACACCTGATTTAGCTGCAGAAGGCGTAAAAGTAATAGTATCATTCGTTACCATGCCTGAGTAGCTGATAGCCAAAGTTGCATCAGCTTCAGTGAAAACACGACTACCACCAGCATTCCAGTTACCAGCAATCAAGCCAGTCATTTTGCCAGGCTCACCGAAAAGAGTCACTTTAGAAGTGGCAACTGACGCCATGTTCATCCAACCAGTTGTAACTGGGTTGGTGATAGTGAATGCCATTGTGTCAGTTGCGTTACCAACGAAAGACAAACGAGCTGCACTTACGTCAATTACGTTGTTAAACACGCTGTCCATTTTGGCGCTGCCAAACTGTGTTTTTGCTTCAGCAATAGTTGCAGTACGAGTACCAGCAGAATCAAGAATATCACCAGAAGTTGTTTGCGAGCTAACAGTTATTGTAACAGTACCTGTTTTAACGGCAGCTGCTTTATACATGATTTGCAAAGGGTCACTTGCAGTACCAAATACAGCATTAAGCGTAGAACCATTCTGCCATTCAACAGATGGTGATGCGCCATTGTGTGGCAAAGTCAATTTGGTTACACGATAAGTGACACTGTTTGCATCGCTGTTCAACAAACCAAAAGTCAAACCAGCGATAGCGTTAGCTTCTTTCACATCATTTTTTGGTGGCAAGTTAATTACGGTAGCAAATGCATTACCAGTAGTGGCTAAAGCACCGTCTGGGAAAGTCAAAGTGATTTTATCGCCTTCACGATAAGCAGCACCCAAGGTATATGAAATCAATTCTGATTTCTGGTCAGCAATAACGCCTTCCAAACCTTCAGTTGAATGCACTTGCTTGACAACAGAAACTGTGCCGGCAAATGCTGAACCACATGTAGCAGCTATCGTTGCCGCTAGCAGTGTTGTTTTGAATAGTTGTTTCATTTTTTAGTTTTCTCCAAGTCTTGAAACCAGAATTCGGTATAAATTACCAAATCCCTTCCTTTATGAACGTTCATAGTAGTTTTGGCCTATTTCGACAGTTTTTCGACATATACCAAATCTGTGTTAATTGTGAATTTAAAACTCAACATTTTCAAGTCCTTTTCTAAATTTATTTTTAATATCACCCCATTGATTTCCATCATTAATTATTTTGGGTGTGACCAATATGACCAATTCCGTTTTGGTTGTTGATTTGCTCGTGCTTTTAAACAGGTGACCAAGCAGGGGAATGTCGCCCAACCCCGGCACCTGAGTGCCATCTCCGGTATTATTCTGGGAGATTAATCCGGCCAGTATAACGGTTTGACCACTGTTGGCAACCACTTCCGTCGTTACTTGGCGATTCAACAACTTTTCGCCGTTAACATTGGTCATAGTTAAGCTTATTTCCATGATCACAATGCCTTGAGAGTTAATCGTTGGTGTAACGGTTAAAATCAGACCCGTTTGTCTGCGTTCAACGGTATTGTGTTGCAGTGGATTGTTGCCATTAAGCGGATCGCTAATACTACCTGTAATCAACGGAATTTCATCACCCACGGTAATTGATGCCGTCACGCCATCTCTGACCAACAACGTAGGATTGGACAGGATATTGATCAAGCTGTTACTTTGTTCAAGGTTGAGTGACGCCTTTTCGAATATATCTCCAGCTGCATCTAATGTTGACCAAGCAGCGCCTAAACCACTGCCGACAGGGTTAAATGCACTGGTGTAACCAAAGTTGCCATTTCTCATCGCAAACTCCACACCGTGTTTAAAACCGTCTGTCAACGTGACCTCGGCGATGGTTGCTTCCAGAATAACTTGTCGTGGCAGGGTATCCATGCGTTTTATCAATGGCAATACCTTTTGGTACTGTTTGCCTGTGGTGTAAAAAATTAAGGTATTGGTTCGTTCATCAACGACCATAGTCAAAAGCTCATTGGTGACAACGGCAGTGGATTTATTGCCTGCCTTGCTCCCAGAACCGCTGACTAAAGCGGAGCGAGTATCCCTTGAACTATTGCCTTTTGACGCACTATCTTTAGCTGTTGTTCCACCAAATAAAGGGGTCAAACTTTCACCCAGATCGCTGGCACGCGCGTTTTGGGGTTCATACATGAAGTATCTTTTTTCATTACCCTCGGCTGGCCTATCCAGCTTTTTCTGCCAGAACTGCACCCGCTTAAGAAATTGTGCATTACTGGAAAAGACCGCAACGAGCCCGATTTGGTTAATAGGCACCAAAACCACATTTTTTTGCTTACCTTCGCCAACCCCTACAGGAATGCCTTCACTTTTTAGTAATTGGGCCACCTGTTCAGAGAATTCTTCGGTAGTTATATAGGTTAGCTTCAATAAACCTATGTGTTTTCCCTTGTTCGACGGCAAATCGAGGATCCGCGCTAATTCCATCACTTTTTTAACTTTAGCCCGATCCCCTTGAAGGAAAACGGCCCCCTGATCCAAATCTACCGATACCGCAATATCGGTCAATTGACGCAAGGTCCGTTCAACGCCAATGGTGACGCCGTAATTCATCGGGAAAATTTGTAGGATGTTGTTACCAACCAACGGCAAGTCTCTATTCTCGCGGCCAACACCAATACTGATGTCTCCCGGGGCACCGCTTTGTAGCGGGTACAAATAATAGGCGCCATCCTTAACCGATACACCAACGGCTTTGCTGGTCAAGACTTCACTGGTCGCCAAAAATGCCTGTTTTTTCGAAATGTTGTTTTGGAAGTTAAGCGTGACGGGTTCAATTTTTGACGTCAATTCATTACTGAGCACATAATTGACACCCAACACACCACCAAACACATGGTGAATGAATTCGTTAAGTTTCATTTTGTCGACACTGAATCGAACCATATCCGTTTCAGAAAAGGTTGCCGCCACTTTAGGTCGCTCATCATCAACGCCAAACTGTTCGGCCATCGATTGGATCCGAGTAAACCTGGGGGTGTTGTCTTTCTTATCTTTGCCGACATTTACCGTGTTTTTGTTATCGACCATATCGCCAGCACTCTCAAATAACGAGGGCCTGACTTTGTATTTGTTGCTATTTTCCAACGCAGCACAGCCGGTTAAGCCCACCAAGCCTATGACTAATGCACCTGTGCGTATAAACTGTTTCATATATTCCCCTTTACAAACTGGATATTTTTGATCTTTTAATGGTTACCGATGAATTGATTACAATTGCTGTTAATCAGAAATTATCAAACATCTGCAACTTGATATTTTGTTCGCCGCTTTTGATCAATACATGGTTCTTACCAATTTTGACCAATAGATGGCTGGCCAACGATTCATTAGCTTTGGCACGGTAATACTGGATTTTCTTGGTGATGATGTTCTCGACCTCCACCACTGCAAACTGGTGACCATCGTAAAACACTCCCTTAAGAGACAATAAATCATCGCCAATAAGCGTTTTAGACACATCTCCAGCAATGGCCGCCTTAACGACTGCGTGTACATCAACTTTGGGTTTAGCAACAACCCCAGGCTGTGCAGCCACCGTTGTGGTTACCGCCTTCTTAACGACTTTAGGCTTAACATCTGACCAGTCCAGTAACTTTTCGACGGCTTTAATACTGAGCAACATCGCGCCAGTCTTTTGTTCATCTAGCTGGGCTTTATCCGTTTGAGTGTTCTGCGTAGCCACATCAACGCTGAACAATACCCGACTCAACAGGTCGACTGCGCCGAAAAGCAAAAAAACTATCGACAACACCAGGGCTGCTTTGGGTGCTTGCATTATAAGTTTCCTCCCAACCAGTAGTAAGCATCGACACTAATAGATGCTCTGACGTAACCAAAACTTTTCGCTGACTGACCCCGTACATTAAGGGCCATATTGGCAATTTTGAATTGTTTATTCATATCCAGCAAACTGCTCTGCAACAATGCAAAATCTTTTAACGTCCCAGTAAAGCTGACATTAAATTTGGCCTTGTGCAGTGTGCCAAAGACCTGTTTATCTTCACTATCACGCCAAAAAAACTGGTTCTGACTCAAGTTTTGCTGTTTAAGCAACATTTCAAACATGATTTGAGTTTCCAGCCGGAACGACGGCTGATCGGTATAGTTCGGATAAATTTCGGCCTTTTCTTTGAAGCTGCTATCCAACTCTACCAGTTTCATCATTATCTGTTCTTGGCTGCCAAGAAGGTACTCAGCTTTGGCATTACGCCGTTCGATTTGATAGATTTCGTCGATGGTGTTGTTTTGCCACTGGACTATCGGTAATAGACCAAATTTGATCAAGGCCAGCAGCAGCGCGGCAGCCCCCATCAATTTTACGTTCGATGTTAATTCCATTACGCCCCCTGTTTGATTCTAAAGGCAATTGAAAAGCGGTCTTTGCCATTAACAACGATATTCTGTCCACTAAATTGCGGTTCAACCACCAAGGGATCACTTTTGATAAATTCCAGCACGTCAGTCGCCTTATCCGCTTCACCTACCACTGAATAGGTGCCATCCGGTGACATGCTTACGCGTGAGAACTTAATCCCCCGCTTAGCCAACGGCACGATAAATCGCCACACCACATTCGGTGCAGACACCGCATTGTTGACCGTGTTGATTTGTCCTGCTTTTTCTTCAACCACGCCAAGCTGAGCCTTGAGTTGAAAAACATCTTTGGTCTGGTCGGCATAAACCACTTGAGCCTCTTTTGCTGAGTTAAGCCTCATGTTTAAATACAAAGAGGTCAAAGCGAAATAACCACCAAACAACAAAACCGTCGCGACACCACTATATTTGAGGTGTGAAGCCCAATCGATTGATTCGAGTTTTCGCAGGCTGGTTTTAAACCCGCCAAGGTTGGTTAACAACGCTGGTAAAAAAGACCCACCGAGCCTTGTTAGATAGTCACTTTCGTCAACCTCAACATTATTGGTGTTATCACTCAATCCTGCCGAGGCCAAAAACATTGTGCTGCTCGATATCAAGCCTTTTTTCTCGGCACTCAAATACTGTCCCTGACGGTCGATAAACCAAAAGGTTCTGTTATTTCTTGAGACGCTAAGCAGCTGGTTTGGGTTATCACTGAGCAACAAGGCCGATTCAGGGATGACGAAAATCGGGGTCAACCCCAACCCGGAAAATACCTCGCTCGACATTTGCCAGCAAATAACAATGCGCTGACCATCAATATAGTGACCAATGTGATACACCATGATGCCATCGAAGTTGTCAGACTCAAGCTTGAGAATCTTGTTCAATTCTTTGCGTGATTGCAGCGGAAAAGTTCGATTCTCCTCGGCGTAATGTTCTTTGCCGACGATCAGGCAATCAACCGCTTCGGGTTGGCCTTGAGCAAATCTCAAGCGTTTATTGTGACGGTCATATTCGACCTTACGCAAGGCGTCGGTTAAAACCGCGGTGCGATCGAGCGCCAAATGGGTCACTGGCCGCGGTATTGAGGAAAGTATTGACTTGTTCACTTCACTTACCTTGATAGTTGTTGTCGGGGTAAACGGCTGAGGACATGAATGGGTCGGTCCTGGTACGGATATATTTCGTACTCAAGGACTTTGCCATAAAATGAATCTGCCACTTTACTATTAATGGTCAGCCTGAAGCCGGGACCGGTGAAATAATCCAGTCCATCTTCAGGCCACACCTGAGTCAATGCCTGCACATCTTTTTTATTGTAACTACTACCTCCCCTTAGACTCATAGCACTTTGTGCCATCGCTTCATCTTCGAAATAAGCGCCAAACAAAGTTTGAGGTGAGGTCATGGGGTTATAAAAGGGTGTCGGATGTATGGTGGTATTTTCCAGCAATATCAGCTCCGCTTCGACCGACATACCGTTAATATAAGGAAACTCGGTATACGTCTGAATCGGGCCATTGCGCACCACAATGCCGTATCTATCATAACTTGACTGCTCGGCACCACTGCCTAGTGAAATGTTATCCAAGTCAATCCAATCCATCATACTGTCAGCAACCACAGAGGCTTGGCTGGCACCCAATGTGGGTTCCAGTATTCTTTGTAATATCGAAGGCCTCGCCATCGAAGGCAGGCTAAACAACCCATTGAGATCTTGGATCGCCACAGTCGTATGCTCATTGAGCTGTATCGGCGTACCATAAAAGTTCCAACGTTGCTGACGTAATTCACTGTGATCACTGGTTAATAGCTGATATAACACCTGATTTTTGGCACTGTAATGAGACAGGTAGGCCATTGTTTTGTTTTGTAAAGCCTGCGCCCGCATGACTTGGTCCTTCGCAGCACCAAGAAAAAAGATCATCAACAGCATGATGATAGACGTGGTAATGATCACCTGAATCAGGGCAATGCCCCGTTGTTTACGGGCTCGCAAATACATATTAATCGCGGCTCCGTAAAAAGAAGTTAATCATTTTGTCATGACCCGCTGGCAGGTCATATTCTAATGCTTGGCCGCCAATGGTCATTCGCACTCTGTTGGGTTGCACCCGGGTCAGCGCAGCATCATAACTATCAGACCATAGAGGCGTTTCATTGGGGAACGTATTACGCGAATACTTGTGCTCTCTTAGCTTCCAACCGTAATATTCAAAATCAATGGGTTGCTCAGTTCTCATCAAAACCGTTCGGTATTTAAAATCAAGCTCTTGATCAAGCGTGAACAGCAGGCGATCTCTCAACGGCGCTTCTTCATAAACCAACTGATACCCGGTATCTGTTTTTTCTTTGAATATCCTTATCACAGCGGCATCGTTAACCGTCTGGGCAAAAACTGGTGCGGTGGTCACTAGGGTAAAACCTTCGCTTCGACCCAAAAAATAAAAGGTATGAGTTTGCTTGTTATCAGTGACGATATAAGGAATCGAAGCATCAATGGTTTCTTTAATTTGCAGTAACCCCTGGTAATAAAACACCGTTCGATCAAAAGTGCCCAGCCTGCCAACCCAATAGTTCGAGTACAACGAATAACTGTAGTTCGCCGTAAACATCAAACTGAGCAGGATAACCATCGCAATCAACACCTCAACCAAGGTATAACCATTTTGTGCGTTTACTTGAACCAACTGATTTCCTCGTATAGCCAACTGCGTTGATAAGTGCCAATCGAGACGACTACTTCGACCGACCACAAATTAAAACGGTCCTCATAAGTCTTGAATTCCATGGCGCTTGGGTCAAACCGTGCTGCCGGTGGTTTTCGGTGTATCAATGTAGCCTGCCAGTGATATTGCACTTCCAACATCTGTCCTTCTCCACCGACATTTTGTGGTGTGTCGACAGCCATTATCTGACCACGGATGGTTTCAACCAATAAAGGCACCATCGCCGCCACTTTAACGGCTCGCTCGGCCTTACGCGACGTCTGGGCCGACTGACTGAAGGCCTGAGACGCCATGGTGATGAATAAAAACAAGATCATGCTGGCGATCAGCACTTCGAGTAGGGTAAAACCCCGATTAACGCCTAAACGGTTGGTCTTTCTATTTGGCAGGGGCATAAATCAGCTCCTGTTTAACACCCAACATGTCTTCCATGGTGATATGTCGGGTTTGACCTGCCACCTCAATCGTTAACTTGTCGATTGAGGGAAAACCGTTACTGTTAATGATAAAAAACTGTTCGGGCATTTCAAGATACTTAAAGGTATAGCTTTTGGTGCCCAATAGTGACGTCGCCGTCAGGGTTTTTCCTAGCGTATCAATACGATAACTCACCCCTTGGGCAAACGCTTTGGTAGTGTGACTCTTGATGGTATTGCGCAATTTTAAAAATTCGGTTTTGGCCCGTGCCTTATCCAGTTGCTTAAACGTCAAGGGTGCAACCAAACCGGCCAGCAGCCCCATCACCAAGATGACGATCATCAGCTCTATCAGGGTAAATCCTTGAAAAGGTTTCATCAACAGGCCTTTACAACACAGTTTCGTTGATTTGCATGACACTTAACATCATGGTGACCACAACACCGCCGACAATCAGCCCCATAGTGATAATAAGTATAGGTTCAAGTAACGCTGTTACCCGGCTGACCCAACTGGTAAACTCGTTACGCGAGCGATCGGCCAGCTCAGTGAAAATGCGAGTAACCTCACCACTTTCTTCACCGATTTCAATCAAAGAGATAAACAAGTCAGGAAACAACGACGTCTCACCCAGGGCTTTGGACAAATGTATGCCCTTTCTGATTTCGTCACTAACGCCTTCGAGTTCGCGTCTGATTTCGGAGTTGGCCGAGTTGCCTGCGCTGAGTTTAACCGCTTGGTCCATCGCAATACCGGCTTTGAGCAACAACGACATACTGGAACAAAAACGAATTCTCTCAGACATTTCGACCACGGTGCGCAAGCCCGGCACCAAACGCGAACGCTGGTGAAACCACTGGACCAGTCGCGGATTTTTACGATTGTGGTAAATAGCGACCCCGACTGCGACCAACCCAATGACCAAAAAATGCTGATAATTGATCAGCCAGTCACTGATCGCTAAAATCGCCCGAGTATGCAAAGGTAAATCCTCCGCATCGGCAAACAACGTTGACATTTTTGGCACGATAAAATTAAAAATAAACACGATGGACAACACACAAACGGCCAGAATGATCAGCGGATAAGTGGTTGCTTGAACAATGGTCTGGCGTAAATCGTTACGATACCGCAAGTCTCGCGACAAACCTTCGAATACCGGCGCCAACGCCCCTGACTCTTCACCAATTTTCAACAGGTTGACATACAGTTTATTAAACAGGTTTTTAAAACTGCCAAAGGCTTCAGAAATGGTGATGCCTGATTTTAACTTGCCAGAGATTTGACTGAGCACCTCACCGATGGGTGAGCTGGCCTTGGCCTTAGCCAACAAATCTACCGCCTTGTCAAACTTGACACCGCTTTGCAGCAACAAGGTGATCTCGGAGGTCAAATATTCCAAATCGCGACCACCCGCCTGTTTTTTACCAAACAGGCTAATACCACCAATGCCGCCCGCTTTGACTTCAGTAATCGAACTGACCAGCAATTTCTTGCGTTCTTTGAGTTCTTTTTGCGCCTGCAATTTGTCGTCGGCGTCAATGGACGCTTCGACTTTTTTTCCGTTGTTGTCATAGGCAACGTATTTGAAAGTGGCCATACTAACCCGCCACCCGCATCACTTCATCAATGGTGGTCATGCCCTGAATGACTTTTAACAAACCGTCTTCAAGCATGGTGCGATTGTTTTGCTCGGCGTTGTACTTTTTGACCTTGTCGATAAAGAAACTGTCTTTTGGAATGCTACGAACCACCTCATCACAAGGCATATACTCGACAATGGCTTTTCGCCCTTTATAACCCGTGTGATTACATGAGTCACACCCTTTGGGTTTGCGCAGGTTAATATTGCCTTGGGTAAACTGCTCAGCCAGCTTTTCCATCGGGTATTTGGTCAACATGTCATGTACCTGGGCCGCATCAAGCGGCTGGGAGCACTCATCACACAAAGTTCTGAGCAGTCGCTGGGCGATAATCGACACCAAAGCGGCATTGAGCAAAAACTCTTCAACCCCCAAATCGAGCAAACGGGTATAGGCACTGGGTGCATCGTTGGTGTGAACGGTAGAAAATACCAAGTGACCTGTGATGGCCGATTGCATCGCAATTCGGGCAGTTTCGTGGTCACGTATCTCACCGAGCATGATAATGTCGGGATCTTGACGGACGATACTTCGCAGGCCTGCGGCAAAGTCAAAACCGATATCCGGCTTAACTTGCACCTGATTGACGCCGTCGAGCTGGTACTCTACCGGGTCTTCCAGGGTGATGATTTTAACCTTGTCGCTATTGAGTGCCGACAAGAAGGTATAAAGGCTGGTTGTTTTACCACTACCGGTTGGGCCGGTCAGCAAAATAACCCCTGAGGTGGATTGCAAATCTTGATCAATCTTGCGCTGCACGTCTTCCGCCAGACCAAGGTGCGTCATATCATAACTTAGCGTGTCTTTGCGCAAAAAACGCATGACCACACTTTCACCCAGATTAAGCGGTAATGCCGAGACACGAACGTCGAGTTCTTCCTGGGCAATTTTCAATTCGATTTTGCCATCTTGCGGTCGACGTTTTTCAGCGATATCCATGCCAGACAAGATCTTGATACGAGTGACTATCGGCAATTCCATCGAAGTAGGGATATATTCTTCGGCGTGCAGTACGCCATCAACCCGAAACCGCACGCGACATTTATTGTCGATAGGTTCAATGTGCATATCCGAGGCATTGTCACGCAATGCCCGGGTGATAAGTGAATTAAGTAAACTGACAATCGGCGCTTCGGCGGCCAACTCTCGAAGTTTCGCTTCTTCAATCGAGGTCAAATCGTTGGCAAACAAATCTTCTGAATGTTCGATGACCACAATGGCCAACTGTTCAAACTCGCCCGTTGTGGCAATATAAATTGTCGGGTCGATGTCTTTTTGACCCACCCACTGATTAACCGACATTTCGAGCGGATCAACAGAGACAAAAGTCCAGTCATTATCTATGGCATCAATCACCAGCCAGCCTTTATCTTTTAGCCAGCTATGGTCGTCATGGCCTATCACCTGCTGTACATTCTCGGCATTGGCTTCAATGCCCGCCCCTTCAAACAAGGGGATATCGAGAAATTGCTGGTACACCAAGTGCAGCTTATCTTCGGCAAGCGCGCCCATGTTGACCAAAATACGTTCAATGCGTCCGCTGTATTTGCTTTGATAAGCAATGGCTTTTTCGTAATCAACATCACTCACGGAAAAGTGCTGACACAAAAGCGACCTCATATCTACCATTTGAAGACGATATCCTTATTGTCATCATCGCCACCAATCTGACCATCCTTACCCATGGATGCCATGTAAAAACCATTACCGTCTTCACCCGGCGTGCGGTAAACGTAGGGTTTTCCCCAAGGGTCCATCGGAATCGACTTACGAATGTATGGACCATCCCAGCCGGATTTTGTTGAGCTTTTTAACTCTTCAAGACTATCGGGGAAATCACCGACATCCAAGCGGTAAGTCTGCAACGAGGTATCGAGTGCCAACATCTGGGTTGCAGCGATTTTACGCTGGCTTGAACCGACCTTGCCAAACATTTCTGGGGCAACTAAACCCGCCAGCAAACCCAGAATGACAATAACAATCATTAATTCAATCAGGGTAAAGCCCTGATGGCGATAATTTTTCATAAAACCTCCCACAAAAAAGATGGCGCAGTCTACCAATTGATGAACAAAAAGTCGACTGTTTCGTCAAAATCTACAGCTTAAAAACTACAAGTGTAGACAGTGGCAGTATACTAACCTAACGAATCATTAACTACAAGTGTAGACAGGGCTTTTTTTGAGGGTGGGTGTAAAGACTGATTTTTTGCACATTCGGCTGTTGAAATGGGGTGTCGTGGAGTTGTGATATGGGCTTGTGGCGGCGACCTTAAAGTCAAAAGATCTTAACACGGAGTCACGGAGTCACGGAGAAAGAAAGAGGAAAAGACAAAAGACAAAAATAAGGATTTCACGACTACAACGGCAAACCAATCAGATAAGAACTGGCTTTTCGTTTTTAATTTTTTTGGTTTTAATGCTTTTCTCTTTCTTTCTCCGTGACTCCGTGCCTCCGTGTTGAAGCTTTTGACCTTAGCCCTTGACCTTAAGGCCGCAACCTCACTCCCCAACAATACCCGCATTCAGCTTCTCGTAGCCCAGATGCGACCGTCCATGGATCTCTCCGCTCGACACTTTATCAAGCACCGCCTGCAAGGCATCTAGGTCACCATGATATAGCTGCGGGTACTGCGCGGCAAAATCGTCACGCACCTGCTGCGGTTGATAATGCTCGCGGCACTTAATCAACTGCGCTTTTAGCTTTTCAACATCATTGTCATATATTCTAAAATTGCGGCCCAAGTCCCCTTCGCCACGGTCATAAACTGATTTGCCAATAAAATGAGAAGGCGTCCAGTGTTTGAATGGCGAGAAGATAAAATTACCGCATAGCTGGTTTTCAACAATCGGCAAACCAAACGATTCTCTGAACGACAAAAACAACGCACTGTGCTCACAATACAAGGCTCTAATTTGCTGCTGGCTGTAGCGCCCGCTCAGTTGGGTGTACGGTGTGTTGGTTTCTGCCAAGGCGCGTAGTTGGGTTCGGCGGTATTTCTCAAACCCCTTACGTTCAAAGTCCAGCAGCACCTTAAAGGGAATGCCTGCGTTGATACACAAGCTGTCGTCTACCAAGTCATGACCAATCACACTACATGGATGGCCGACACCTGTAAGTGGGTATTCGCTTACTATTGAAGCCGCCAAATACCAGTCATACCGTTCAATGCCTCGACCACCGCCATAATTGGCCGGGTTGACGATATTTTTATACCACTTGCCCCGGGTGGCCAGATAATAGTTTTGATACAACATAATGGGGAGTTCAAACATCGTTCGAATTTTTTCGATGCCCGCCAACTCAGTATTGATAAAAGCCGTAGGCAGATGACAGACCACCACAATCAGGTCAAAGTCTGGCAAATGGGCTTCAAATACTTTGAGCTGCTTGGCAGTGACATTTTGCTGCAACACAAAACGTTGGGGTATAAAACGGTTGATGGTTTTTTTAACCCGCATTTTAGCCCGGTTTTTAACGCTAGCCTGTTGCTGGTAATTCAGCAGAGCTAAACCATCAGGGAAGTATTGTGATTCAACGCCAAGTCGGGTCAACATTGACGTCAGGCCCAGTGACATCGGCTGGATAAACCCCGGTTTATTCTCACCGAGGATAGCCACCTTCATTTGATTCGCTCGAACACTTCGGCCCACATCTGGTCGATGGATTGCTGGTGAGCTTTGGCTCTTAGTTTTAGCGCTGAGGAACGGGCATTCCGGTCGGCCAATATCTGCGCCATGACTTGTTGCATCTTTGATTGGGGTTGGGCCTTTTCCTGCAAACCAGTGCCCTGTAAACAAGTGTCCGACAAATAAATGTCTAGCAAATCATCGTCGCATTCATAGTAACGATAGAGCTGTTCGTATTTATGGCCCCAACTGGTGGCAAGCGTGGGAATACCCTGACTTAAACTGCTGACACAACCGTGAAAACGTGATGACAGATTAAACACTGCCATACCAATAAGTTTTTTCACCTGTGGTGCATCCAACCCATCGACGAATTGCGGTTTATGAGGCAACAAGGCAATCAGCTCAGCGCACAATTTGCGGTCTTTAACCCCTTCATGATTTAACACCACCGGGGTTAACCCTAAGGCTTCTACCGACTGCACCGCTTCGACCAAAAAGGCCAAATAGCGTTTTTTAACCTCAGGACCCTTATGCTTATACATTTTGTTGTTGGGTATGATGCAGACAAAATCACGGGGCACTTGTAACTCCAAGCTCACCCCGGAGGTATCTAATGACGGGGTAAAATCTGGGTAGCAGGCTATCTTGGCTTTATCACCCAGCGCAAGCAATGATTGAAGTGAGTCGTCATCACGGGCGATCACCAAATCAGCCCGTTCAATCAGTTGTTTCATCAACGCGGCGTTTTTACTGTTTTCAAACGGACCAAAAGCCTGTGATAAAAACAGATAACGGCTGCCATGCTTGCGAATACGCTTTAAGTGGGCCAGGGTTTCGAGCAATTGCGCTGGTCCCCATTTGTCGCTGTAAACAAATCCCGAGGCGTCAAGCACCCAGTCGATTTCTTTTTCAACCACAATACCAAAATGTCGCAGCAAACGCCTAAGCGGTTTTGGCGCCAGATTGCCCAGAGCGGTCCAATCTACCCCCAGCAGCTTAAAACTGAACTTTTGCCAAGCCCCCAGTCGAGCGCGCTGTTTATAGGGTGACAAATGACCCGGGCAAAGCACCAGTTCATAATCGTCAAAATGCTGGTCGAGCCGTTGCACAATGCTGTGCAGCATTAGCTCGGCCCCTTTGTTAGAAAATTCAACGCCTTTAAGTTCAATGTACATAATGAATCAACTGTTGTGCCGACTTTTTATGAGAAAACGGGATCTTGCCATCGGCATGGCCATACCCCACTGCCATCAACATGATGGGCCTTACCGTTGCGGGTAAATCCAGTGCTTTAACCATTTTGCGTTCGCACCGTTCGATGTCTGGCCAATTGATGGGACAAGAACTGAGCCCCAGTGTTTCGAGTGCCAACATCAGCTGCATAGCGGCCAACGCACCGTCAATATAAATCAAGTGCCGATCACGCTCGGTTGGGTAATTGGCCAAATCAGCAGTCACCACAATAGTGCAAGGTACATTTTGAGCAAACCCTTGGGTGCCCAGCGGAATTTCAATCAAGCGTTGCGACTGCGCTTTGTCATCGGCAATGTAAAACTGGTAAGGCAAGCGGTTACAGGCACTCGGTGCTAGTGCCGCCATGTTGACGGCCTGTTCTAACAGCTCGCGAGAGACCGCTTTTGATTCAAACCAACGAACTGAACGGCGTTGCGTGCAAAGCGCCAAAAATGCTTCGCTACTCACTGGTGCCTGTATTTTACTGGCAAATGTGTAAGGCACACTTTGCTGATCAGTCTTTGGTAAATCAGGGCTGCCCTGACGTGCCCCATCGAAGCGGATTTTCAATTGAGCGTCCAACTTGTCTAGCTCTACCGAATTAAAATATTCACTCAGTACATCGCCAGCCCATTTCAATTCATGTTGGTCATGACTTTTATTGGCAGCGGCCTGTTCAAACGCACCAATAGTCGCATTGATGTATCCCAGCGCAAATAAGGCTTTTCGTGGCTGCATGATCAGCCCTTTTTCAATGCGATGAATATTACGCCTGAGCAAAGTACTGCTGTTTTGTCCCATCCCCTGTTCACGGGCAAAAGCTAACCGGCCATTCAATACGGCTTGATGTTCCCGCGCGAACTGGCGGCTGAAAAAGCAATAATAAAGGCTCGACAAAAATCGGGTACGCGAGAAAAACCACAGGCTCAACAGCTGGCCACGGGCCCGCTGCAGTATAATGAAACGTTTGAGTGGTTTGGGCAGTATGCTTTTAAGGTTCATCGTCGGCGTTTCAACACGTTAAACAGGCGAATGAAGCGCCAGGCATGAAGGATGAAATACAAATAGACAGAAAACACCGCTAAAAACGCGGTAAACATTATCGACTCATTAATCTGGTAGTGTTCGCTGGCCAGTCCAATAGCGCAAAACAAGGCCGCGATTGAAATGATCACCAGCAGTGCCGAGCGTTCAGAAAATCCCATGCGCATAAAGATATGATGCAAGTGATCGCGGTCGGCTTTCATTACCGGCTGCTTTTTGCGATTGCGGCGAATCACAATCGCCACCAAATCCATCAGCGGTATGGCGATTATCCACAGCACCGTCACCGGCCTTATCACAATGCCTGGGTGCTGGCTTTTGTCTATCAACAAACAAACCACCAAATAACCAAACATCATGCTGCCCGCATCACCCATAAAAACCTTACGATTGGTGTTTTTAGTCGAAAACAAGCCGAGGTTAAAGACTAAAAACACCAATAAACTACAGATAAAGACCAAATAAAGAGGGGTCAAACCAGGGTCGGCCAGCGCCATCGCGGCAAAAACGTTCACCAGTAACAGTGCCAGCAAACCATCAATACCGTCAATCATATTAAAGGCATTAACGGCGGTGACAATGGCCAAAACCGTCAGAAACTCCCCCCAAAAACCGAGGTAAAAATCGCCATAACCAAAGATATCGCCAAAATAGTAGAGGTGTAAGTCCCCCACAAAAACGCTCAGTAGTGCGACCGACAGCTGAACCAAAATTCTTAACTTAGGGGTCAGCCCAACTTTGTCGTCGACCAGACCGAAGGTAAATAGCACCAGTCCCAATAGGCTCAGCACAGGATTAAACGGCCAGTTAAGGTCAAATACCACCGTGGTGGCACACAAAGAAACAACCAGTGCCAAACCACCGACCACCGGGATGTGGCCAATATGGGACTTGCGGGTATTGGGGATATCAACCAAGCCTACCAACGTGGCCAGCCGTGACAGCAACAACAGGCTGACAACGGCCGACACCACGGCAAAGACAATCAAATACAGGCTCACGCTAAGCGGGTCGATGTTACAGGCTGCCGATGGCGGCCACGGCAACACCCAACTGGTAGACGATTTGGGTCGCAGTACTCCACAGCGTTAGGTTGTCCATATGCTCGGCATCAAGAGGCACCACAATGGTATCACCCGAAGCCAGTGGAATGTTGTATTCAACCGCAAACCAGTCGTTATTCTCGGGGACCACCACCGAACCATCCGCCTTAATAATGTAGACTCTGTCTTCATCGGCTCTTTGTTTAAAACCGCCACTTTTTTGAATGTATTGTTTGACCGTGATCTGACCGTCAAACATGTGGGCGGTCGCCACGTTGACTTCACCAATTACATTAATCGATTGTATCAACGGCGGAATATACAATACATCGCCATTCTCAAGTTGTACGTCCGAGATTTTATCCATGACTTTTTCTAAATCAACCACCAACCGGCCTACCGCCCTGACCTTTGATAAATCATTTAGTAGCTGTTTGGTTTCAGCATAACTGACCGGAGCGCTCGCGCTGTTGGTCTGGAAACTTCGAGCCGCGATATTACGTTTAAGATCTTCAGACAACTTATTCAAGTGCAAACGTTCTTTACGTCGCAACGAGGCTCGCGAAAAAACCGCCGCCTTAGGTGCCGAAAACTTGGTATAACCCCCGGCTCTTTTAATGACGTTAGACAACACTTCCCCGCGACTTATGGTATACGTGCCAGGAAACATCACTTCACCTGCCAGCTTAACCGTAATGTTTTCTTGCCAATTGGGAATAGACAATACATTCAATCTGTCTTTGCTTTTTAACACCAAATTTTGACCACTTTGAGCATTGCTAAGCGCTTCACCGAGGTTGCTTGTCAAATGTTCGATACTGGTGCTTTTGCTGTCGGCATTAATCCGAGTGACTTCAGCACGTTCCAAAAACGCCGATTCTACGATACCACCGGCCGCAGCTATCAAAGTGGCCACACGCCCCTGAATGGGCAGCGGATAGACACCAGGATATTTAACGTTACCGTCAACTTCAACCAATTGCACTCTGGCTGTGGCTGTTGATTGTTCTTTCAACTGTAAAATAATCGGCGCCAGCAATCGACGACGAGAGAACAATGAAAAATCTTCTTCATTAACGCGGTCCAAATTTGCCTTGTCGGTAATGACCATCAACGATTTGTTGGCATTTTCAAACTCCAGCTTATCTAACTCTGCCTTCGTTTTGGCAGAACCTTTGGAAACTCCGATGTAATCCATGAATTTTTTCTGTTGGTACTGCGTCCATAATCTACGTTGCTGACGCTCGTTGATCTCGTCTTCGGTATAAGCATATTTGTCGAGCATCCGGTTTTCGGCTTCGATGGTTTCATAACGGCTGAACACCACAATTTTGTCGCGTGGGTGCAACACCAAATCATCAGACACCCGTTTTTCTTCAATCGCTCGAATCGGATTGAATTGGATCACTTGGATATCGCCTTTACTGTTGATTTGACGCACCACCAAGGCATAATCCAAATCAGACACCGCCAACAGGTCACCGTGTACTGTTTTGATCAAATCAGAAATCTTAATGCCTTCGCGCCACTGCAACTTGCCCGGACGCACCACAGCACCAATCAAACTGATGGCATGTTCGTACTGCTCGGATACCGCTGGCACATGAATTTTGTCACCGTTGACCGGTGATTGGCTCAAATTGGCCTTTTTCGACAAATCGATATTAACCAGCGTACGCAGGCTGCCGCCGTTAAAGCGTTCAATCAGGGTGCTGTTTGGATAAGCAGTTGAAGGAAAGCCCCCGGCCATTTTAATCAATTCTTGAAAGCTCTCACCTGCTTTCATTTCAAATACGGCTTCGCGGCGAACCTGCCCCGAAACTTCGACCAAATCACCAGTGGCCGGGATAAACACCACGTCATTGGCTCGCAGCATCACATCGTTGGAGTTGTCACCACGAATCAACAAGTCGTATAAATCCAATTGGGCGACCACCTTGCCTGCGCGTTTGAGTTGAATGCTGCGCAGTGAGCCAATATCGCTGACACCACCACTGGCAATCAAAGCATGAGTAATGGTAGATAACGAAGACATGCTGTAAGCACCGGGTTTATAGGATTCACCCAACACAAAAATCCGGATGGAGCGTAAAGTGCCCATACTGACACTGGCTTCGACGCCAATCATCTTGACTTTAACCTGACGTAGAATCGCCTTTTTGACCTCAGTAAAACTCATACCAACCACCGTGATAGGCGGCAGTTCAGGAATGATCACTAGACCTTCACGGTTGACCGTAATGTCATATTCGTTACTGATCTTGCCATAAAGCAATACCTTGAACGAGTCGCCAGGTCCTATCAAGTAGTCAGACGGTACCGGCACATTGCTCAATGGCTGAAAAGTGATGGGTTCACCGGCAAACAAATCCAGACCAAAACGATCCAGCTTTTTGGTTTTGGGCGCAAACTTATCATCAAAATCGAATACCTCATTGCTGGCATCGTCATTTTTTCGAGGCGGCACAGTGTTATTGTTACCCAAGTTAGTCTGCCCAGTAGAACCACTGCCCCCTTGGAGCATACTGATGTCGACACCATACTGTTTGGCCAGTGCCTTTTGCTGCGCCAAAGGTAATCTTTTGAAAGCATCAAGCTGTTGTTTAGAAAAGTTGTTGGCCGAATGGGCCACCAATGAGGTAAACGTAATGCATAGTACAACCAATGCAAAAATCCGGCGAAGTAACACTGTCATAGATTTTGACTCTTCAATGATTCAAAGAAATTTAAAGGCCGACATTTTATAAGAAAGTCGTACAAGATGGAATCATCCATTCACCTATTTGACGCTTTAATCTCTTAATTCGCTCAACCCAACAGGAACACCGGTCAGATTGTAAAAAAAATGTGACAAAATAAAGCGTTTAATATCAGTCCCGCCTTTGAAGTTAGGGACTTTCAACTTGTATTAATCGCTAATATAAGGTATACAATGCGCGCCTTCTCAACTTTTTATGTGGCGAATCTACGCTAATTTAGGGAAATATAATGAACACAACGTCATCGGAAGATAGCATTTTAGGTCATCCTAAAGGGCTATTCTTACTATTTGGTACTGAAATGTGGGAACGTTTCAGCTATTACGGTATGCGCGCCATATTGGTGTTATATCTCACGGAAATGACCACCACTGGCGGTTTGGGCTGGACTCAAGCCGATGCCTTGAAACTGTACGGTATTTTCACCGGGCTGGTCTATGTGACTCCACTGTTGGGCGGCTGGTTGGCCGATAACGTGTTGGGTCAAAGAAAATCGATTATTATTGGTGGTATCCTGATGGCTTTGGGCCAGTTCACTTTGGGTACACCTCATCAGTACATTCCCGGTCTAGAAGTCACCTTCTTTTATCTTGGCTTGGGGTTACTTATTTTAGGTAACGGACTATTCAAGCCAAACATTTCGACCATGGTAGGCGACCTCTATAAAGAAGGTGACCACCGTCGTGATGGTGCTTTCACCATTTTTTACATGGGTATCAACCTCGGCGCGGCATTCGCCCCATTGGTCATAGGTTATATCTCTGAAACATATCAATGGCAATATGGTTTCATTGTTGCCGGTGTTGGTATGATTATCAGCGTCATCATGCAGTTTACTTTGGCCCCAAAATATCTGGGTGATATAGGTGTCGTTCCAGCCGCCAAAGTTGCCATGACTCAGCAGGCAAATCAAGGTAGCAAAGTACCAATGACCCAAGAAGAACGTGACCGTATGAAGGTTATTTTGGTTTTGGGTATCTTCACCATCATGTTCTGGGTTGGTTTTGAGCAAGCCGGTGGTTTGTTAAATATTTTTGCCCGTGACAGCACTGACCGCTTCCTGATGGGTTTTGAAATTCCAGCCACTTGGTTCCAATCAGTCAACGCGATTTTCATCGTGGTATTTGCCCCTGTTATCGCTAGCATCTGGATTAAGATGGGTGATAAAGAACCTTCTTCACCCATCAAATTTATGCTGGCGTTGATTTTCTTGGCATTGGGCTTTGTCTGTATGATGGGCGCCGTTGCTGAGATTAATAGCTCAGATAACGGTAAAGCCAGCATGATGTGGTTAGTCGGTTTGTACTTCTTTCACACCATTGGTGAATTGTGCTTATCGCCAATTGGCTTGTCTATGGTCACCAAGCTGGCCCCACTGCGAATTGTATCGTTCATGATGGGCGTATGGTTCTTGTTTATTGCCGCCGCTAACTACACCGCGGGTTACGTTGGTTCATTGGTTGGTGAAGACACCAGCTTGATGACAATCTTTGTCTCTGTAGGCGCAGCATCACTGGCCAGTGCGTTTATTCTGTATCTGCTAAGCGACAAACTGATTGATTGGATGCACGGTGCCGAAGGTCCACACATTACTTCTGAAGAAGAGAAAATGGATGAAGAAATGGGTGTTACCGGTGAACATGAAGGAATAAGCAACAAAGCATAGATTTTATTGCTTGTTAATAAGCCCAGTTATACTGGGCTTTTTTTGTGGCAAAATTTAAATCTAAAACGGCAAACCCCTGACGATATGGGGTTCTGCTGTTGCTCATTGCTCTTGCTTGATAAAACATTCAACACAGAGCTCAACAGAGAGCTCAACAGAGAAAAATAATGCACTTAACCAGCCAACATATCCCGGAACTGGCGGGACTGAATTTTCAACAACGTATGCAGGTGATAAAACAGGCCGTAAACCTGTTGTCGGTGCCTCGTAAAATCGTGCTAAACATACTCAAGCTGATTATACTGACCCACTTTTTCTCAATACTGGCCCGCTTTGAAGGTTGGGTTTTACTGCCGTATTTGTTTTTAGCCGGTATGATATATCCGCTGATCACCAATCCCGTGACCTTTTATCTGGCCCGGCCAAAAATGGCTGAGGCTCGTAAGGTGGTTGATGAGTAGTGCTTGTATCGCTAACGCTAAGTTGGCCTACGGCCATTTAAAGTCAAAAGCCTCAACACGGAGTCACGGAGGGGCGGAGGAAAGAAAGAGAAGAGCAAAAGCAAAAGCAAAACTTTATAACGGTTAAATCATTTATTATCTTTTAGACTTTAATCTTTTCCTCTTTCTTTCTCCGTGCCTCCGTGACTCCGTGTTGAGATCTTTTTTCTTTAAAATTAGCAGTTTTCGACAGCCTAGCCTAAACCCGCTTAAAAACCGCCCTAAGCCGCAGTGGGAAAACCATCGCCTTAGTCATCATGAAGCCCAGTTTACGGGTGCGTTTAAAAAAGAACAGGCAAAAGTATGAAGTCACCGCGTAAGATATCACAGTGGCTACAGCAGCGCCCCAGGCACCATATAGTGGTATCAACCACAGGTTCAACAGCACATTGGCTACGGCCCCTGACACTTGGCTTATTAACGAAAACTGTGCGAAGCGCTCTGATACCAGCCATTGGCTAAGCAGCGCTCTCATGTAGATAAAGCAGCTGGCAAAGATGTGCAACCGCAAAATTTGGGCCGCCTCAGCATACGCTTGCCCATAAAGGATTTCGACAATCCATAGGCTAACCAAAAACACCAAAAGGCTCAAAATCAGTGCACAGATAAACAGAATATCAAAACCCTTTTGCAAAATGCTGTCATACCGCTTGGGCTGGTCTTTGGCGATTGCAAGCAGTTTAGGAAAGAATGCGGTGATAGCCACTTGCGGCAACACATACCATACCTGGGACAGTTGCGCCGCCACCGAATACACACCAACCTCTTCAATGGAGACCATCGATTCGAGCATTAAAATATCTATTTTCAGATAGATTACCGAGGCCAATGATGAAAGGATCAAAAACTTGGATTGCGAAAAGATGTCTTTGAATAAATCCAGTTGAAACCGGCCATTGCCGCTGACTTCCCGGTAGCGTTGATACAAATAGTGATATCCGCTATTTTTAACCAAAACCTCTACTGCCATCACCCCGATGAGCAACGAAAAATTGGTATATTGCCAAATAACCCATAACTTAATCAGCGCAAATAACACAAAATTCGCCACCCGCCATTTAACCAGCACCGGGTTTAACGATTTGTGCACAAACCAGCGGGCAAACACTTCAAAAGCATTGAAAATATGACTGAACAGCAACAACCCAATCAATTCAAACTTCCAACCCATACCAAAGACGCCATATAAACTAATAACAGCAATAACCATCACCACCGCGCCCGACATCAACCGACTGGTTAAACAAGTGCGTAAAATATCGGAGATTTTGTCTGGATGTTTAGAGAACTCTCGCAGCAATACGTTGTACATACCAAGGGCAAAAACCGGAGCAAGCAGGGCAACAAATGACAACACATAGTTGTAACGACCAAAATCATCCTTGCCCAACAGCCGGGCAAAGACAATGGATAACAGTAACCCGCCGCCCATTAATATGACTTTCTCAATCAGTAACCATACCGAGTTTTTAACGATAAGCCGCTTTCCCGGAGCCGTGTCTATTGTCTTTTTAGTCACAGGGTTTTCCGGCAATACACATTCGGTGTGATGGGCACATCAGCTGGCCTTTTTCGTTCAATTCACCATTGAGTAAATCAGTGCCTGCGTGGGGGCATTTTCGCGGAAAGGTTTTAAGTTGGCCATTAATGCTCAATTTAATCTGTGTATCGTCATATTCGACAGGAATGATACTGGTATTTTTGATCTGGGCGGGTTCAAAAATACTGTCTGTCGATTGTGGTTCAAAATCTCCTGAGGCGCTAAGTTTACCTTTACTGAGGTTATCAAACTGGCCGTTTTCGACCTTGATGTAGTTGTACACCACCCGTTTGTTAAATTGCGGCGCAGTCGTTGTACAGCGCATCGACAAGGCAACCCGGGTGCGTTTACTCATGTTGATAATCGACCCATGCAGCAACTCAGCTTTGAACATCAACGCATCACCCGAAGCCAAATCGGTGACGTAATGCTGTGAAGGGTAGGTTTTTACCCCACAGGCAATCTCTTGGAGTTTAGTATCAAACCGTGGCATATAGTCGGCACTTTGCGGCAACATCGACATGCCGTTTTTGTCTGTGGCTTCACTGAGCGCCACCCAGACATTAATGGTGTTTTTAGGGTGATAACGCCACGAATCCTTATGCTGTCCATGAGGGTTTAGTTTGCCTCGGCCCATTCTCGACTCGACATATTGCTCATGAGCCTTAACTTTGGCGTAAGGTAAATGCAGCCTTAAGTTGGGCATAAGCTCTAAATATAACGCTTGAACGTGAGGCTCAAGCAGCCGTTTCATAATAGACGATTGCAAGATTAGGCTAGGCACTGAATGGCGCACGGCCAAAGCGTCATCAACAATTTGCTCAACATTTTTGAGGGTATGAATATCGCCAAGCTGGTCAAAATCAAGGTCAAAAAACTGCTTGGACAGGGCTTGAAATTTATCACCGAGTTGCAACTGGCCAATCAAGTCTTTGACGATGATCACATCACCACGCTCGACGGCACTGATGACATCGCTCTCGGCAATTGGCTGCTGTTGTAAATGGGAGTAATAGCTTAGCGGATACTGTTGCAAATCAATGAGTTGGTTAAAGACCGATTTGTTTTTGTGGTATTGCCTGATAAAGCGGTAATAGAACCCGAGCTTTTTTCTCAGCTTTTTTTTGATATCCATCATTTGATAGAACAGGCCCCGATTGTTACATTGATTTAAACGCACGTATTATAAATCAAATCGTGTGGTAGGAGCGAGCTCCAGCTCGCGATTTTGCTCTTCCAGAGCAAATATTTACGAAGCTGCTGTGCTATTTAATCACGTCCAGACCAAATATATTTGAATTTGCTACGCAATTTCATCGCGAGCTGGAGCTCGCTCCTACCCGTGTTTGAGTCAGTTTGAATAGTATTAACAGCTACCATTTACCGCAATCCCAACCATATCTCGATACAACCCCTGAGCCTTGGCAACATTTTCCGCATTCAACGCAGCAACATCCACAGCATGGGTTTTAGCCACTTTGATAACACCAACCGATTTGATTAATGTCTGTGGTTCAATCGCCAGCACTTCGGCCAAAGTGATGAAACTGTTTTGCGGCTCAGTAGACAGGGTTTCGAAGCAAACGAAATGACAAAAGCTTTTGTGGTTATCCACAATATGCTGGTATGCCACAATCCAATACTCTAACCAAAAGTCTAACGAATCAGGCTGATAAACTGTGTTGTCAAACCAACTCGAAAAATTAACCGGTTTGAGATTGGCACCAAAATCAAAATGCCCCACCGCGGCCATATAATCTTTGGCAAATTGGCTTTGACTATGCAGTTCGGTGAAGTTTTGATGTTGCCTTAGCAATGACAGCGCGTGTTGCAGCGGTGTTCTAAAAGGCACCAATAAAATGCATTGTGGAAACAGTTTTTTCAAGTAGGGCAAACGAGTGATATTGAGGTTATTTTTCGAAATATAACGTATGTCTTTACCGTCACGCCCTTTACCGTCACGCCCTTTACCGTCACGAAAGAGCAGCTTCTTAATATGGTCTGCAAAAAAACGGTCAAACTCGGGGTTTGCAATCTCTGGCCATAACGGCAATGACGCCCCATCATACCACTTCGGCCAAAACGCTTTGAACAACATTTCTTCAAACGCTTCAGGACTTTGTTGGTTGATTTTGATGCCATCTTTATGGGCACGCTCAGTCAATTCATTGCTTTTGGCAAAGTTGCGGCTGAATTTGGCCCACATCAACGGCGTGAAAATAAACGGCATGTCTTGATAGCGGTGATAGCTGAACTGCTCGGTTTTAGACAATACATCCAGTAAAATGGTGGTGCCAGAACGGGGCAATGAAGTGATGAACACAGGTTTGTCGATTTGAATGTTGTTTAACTGCACTCGATGCTCTTCGCTTTCGTTGTCGGCCAGACCCAATTGCATTTTGGTGGTTTTAAAAGCAAAACGATGCAGCAGGCGGTCAAGTAAAGAGTACTGTTCTTGAAAATCAGCCACGATTCATCACGACCAAAGCAGCCAAAGCCAAAACGCTAAATCCCGCGATAAACTCAATTGAGGCCATAATGGTGAATATGTTGT